>NZ_JNAA01000017.1:0-623 GCF_000696055.1 Exiguobacterium sp. AB2 | reverse complement strand
TGCGTCTCTGGACGCGCCCGTATTTTTTCAGTATGTCTTTTGTTCGTACGCTCCGTGCTTCCCGTCAGAAAGGGCCAGGAACATTAGAGATGCGGCAGGAAACCGGCAGCTCTTGTTATCGGTCCGTCAGGGAGGCAGCGGTGCGATGAGCGACTTCGCCCTGAGGCGTTAGACGCTCACGCATGAGCCCGCATCGCTGTTTTCCTCTCGCATCCCGTCCACGAAAAACGCCTCCCGCCTTTATAAAGAATAATCTCCCTCGGAAAAGTCTTCTCGACACGAATGCATAATACCATATGAATATGTTGAGGGCACTTTTTCATTTCTGATAAACATTTTTTCAGGGTGCTCGGATGCCTTCGACAGCTGTGAACCGATACAGATTGCGACCAACTCCAAGACCTGATTCCCTGACAGCAAACGGCACATCCATATCAGCCGGTTCAAGGATGTTACGTATCAAAAGAGATCACGCGGTAAAGGAATGACTTCCGGATGAAGAATTTCATATGGGTTTTCGCCAAGCGAAAACCTTCCGTTTCCGGATCCGGTTCTCAGGATCCAGCCGGGAGCGGAGCGAGCCGGTCGTTTCAAAAAAGAAAAACGGATGTTTTTCCTCCATG
>NZ_JNAA01000016.1:0-76806 GCF_000696055.1 Exiguobacterium sp. AB2 | reverse complement strand
GGGAACTTGCCGGTGAAATTTTGAACGACCTCGACCGCGTCCACTTGATTGAGCCGCTCGACGTGTTCGATTTCCACAACTATGCGTCACGCTCACACCTCATCTTGACGGATTCGGGTGGCGTGCAAGAAGAAGCCCCATCGCTCGGCGTACCGGTCCTTGTCCTTCGTGACACGACGGAACGTCCGGAAGGTGTGGCGGCTGGCACGCTCAAGCTCGCCGGTGTCGAGGAAGAAGTCATCTTCGGCCTCGCCGATGAGCTGTTGTCAGACGCTTCGGCGCACCAATCGATGGCGAAAGCGTCTAACCCATACGGGGACGGGGAGGCGTCACGCCGCATCGTCGACGCAATCGTCGAACGCTTCACGCGTTGATGGCTTTAGACTGTCCCTCGGGGCAGTCTTTTTATTTTTTTAAGAGAGGAGGAACATCATGCTCTTCAGTTCGACGATTTTTTTGTTTTGCTTTTTACCGATTGTCTTAATTCTTTATTATGTCTCGCCGCGCTTCTTGAAGAACACGGTGCTGCTCGTCGCGAGTCTCCTGTTCTACGCGTGGGGCGAACCGATTTACACGGCTGTCATGCTCGCCTCGATTGTCATGAACTATGCGTTTGGCTTGCTCGTCGACAAAAACTGTGACAATAAGAAGAAGGCGAAGTGGCTCGTCGCCGGCATGGTCGCCGGGAACGTGTTGCTCTTGTCCGTCTTCAAGTACACGAGCTTCATCATCGAGAACGTCAACGCCATCACCGGGCTCGAGCTGACCGACCCAAAAATCCCGCTTCCGATTGGGGTGTCGTTCTTCACGTTCCAAGCGATGAGTTACGTCATCGACGTGTACCGGAAAGACGGGAAAGTGCAGCGCAACCCGCTCGACCTCGCGCTCTACATCTCGCTCTTCCCGCAGTTGGTCGCCGGGCCAATCGTCCGCTATCAGACGGTCGCCGATGAGATTAACGACCGGAAAGAGACGATGGACGACTTCGCGAGCGGGATTCAGCGGTTCGTCATCGGGCTCGCGAAGAAAATGCTCCTCGCGAACAACGCCGGCTACGTCGCCGATCAAATCTTCTCGCAAAACGCGGGGGAGATGTCGATGGGACTCGCCTGGATTGGGATTATCGCGTACTCGCTTCAAATCTACTTTGATTTCTCTGGGTACTCCGACATGGCCATCGGGCTAGGCCGGATGTTTGGTTTCCACTTCCTCGAGAACTTCAACTATCCGTACATCTCGAAATCGGTGTCCGAGTTCTGGCGGCGCTGGCACATCTCGCTCGGTAGCTGGTTCCGTGACTACGTCTATATCCCGCTCGGCGGGAACCGTGGCAGTGCGTGGAAGCTGTACCGAAACCTCGCCATCGTCTGGATTTTGACGGGCGTGTGGCACGGGGCGAGCTGGACGTTCATCGCCTGGGGGGCGTATTACGGGCTCTTCATCATGCTCGAGCGCGCATTCCTCGGGGCGTGGCTCAAAGCGCTCCCGGCACCGCTCGCGCATGCGTTCACGCTGTTCGTCGTCATTATCGGCTGGGTATTTTTCCGGGCGGACGACTTCCCGTACGCGCTCTCGTATTTGTCGGCCATGTTCAACTTGAACGGCGCGCCGATATGGGACAACGAGGCGATGTTCTACTTCGTGCAGTACGGGGTTATCTTGGCCATCGCGATGATTGCGGCGACGCCGCTCCCGAAACTGTTCGGTGAGAAGGTGCTCCGCCTCGAGCAAGACAGCAAGAAGCTATGGGTCAATTATATGGCCGGCTTCATGCGGCTCGGCTTCATGGCGACGATCTTCATCTTTGCAGTGTCGTACATCGTCGCGAGCAGCTTCAACCCGTTCATCTATTTCCGGTTCTAATCGATAGGAACGCAGCGTATGTGATATACGTTGCGTTTTTTTGTTCTCCTAAGATTTCCAAATAAAACTTCCAATTTAAGATATATTTATATAGTTTTAATGGTATGATTTCAAAAGAAAGGAAGTGAGTTTTTGAAAAACCTGCATAAACTACTAGTTGTCTTAATCAGTGTTCTTTATTTATCAGGATGTGATGCATCATCCTCAGCAAGGCCGACCGTTGAAAGAGAAGATGTTCATATAGGCGATTTGAGCGTAGCTTACAATGAAGAGATTGAAGGACTGCTCGTTTTTTTCGCGAGTAACCTGGAAGAAGGTCTGGATGTGAAAGCGACGTTGTATGACTCGAGCGACGTCCCGATTACCACAAGGGATCTCGAGCTCGAATACTTTGACGATAAAGACGTGCGGATTCGTATGCCGCTTACGGAAGATGAGTTAGTACAATTGAGAGAGCCTGACGTGTATTTAGAAGTGACGGTCGAGGTGAATCATATCGGTTCCCCGAGTAAGAATCCACAGTTTTTATCGGCCGTTGGGGGAGGGACGAAGATGTCGGTCATGAGTCAATACGCTGACGTTGAGCATGTCGTCATTGTGGAAGGTTCTACGAGTGATGAATTCGAGTACGCGATGAAAGTGACTACAGAACCCGTTTCGATTCGAGAGTATGAGTTGTTGCAACAGGCTCAGAACGAAGTAGGTGCAGAAACGGTTGTCGAGGAAGAAGTGCTCGTCGACGACGAACCGGTACGTTACTCCGACGCCTTCGAAGCATACACTACCAACTATTATCATCACTTTGGCAATTATGAGGATCTGTTGGGTAGCAACTTTGAGATTTTAGCAATGGACGGTTTCGGCAATCAAAGTATTGTAGACGATTTAATTAGATCGACACAAGAGTTCGATGAGTTTTTAGACGTTTATGAGAATCGAGCGCAACCGCTCAATGAGGTGGATTTGACGCTGTATCATCATACGTTAGTGATGATCGATCAGCAGAGGGCGGTTAACCGAAATGTCATACTCGGACTGACGGAATATGACGAGTACTATTTGCTTGAGGCGGCAAATGCGCTTTCCCCTGTCGTTGATTTGTACTTAGAAGGTGAAGACCTTATTTCGCGGCCGCTCTAATTTAATAGAGGCGTCGCTAACTAAAACAAGGGTAATGGATCCGACCTATGTCGTGACCATTACCCTTGTTTACTCCTCAATCATTCAATTTCTCATGATAGAGCGGGATGAACTCGCCGAGGTTGACGTTGTGGATGAACAAGACGACGTCGATGTCGTTCTGCTTCACATACGTCTCAATCGACGACTCGTCAAAGTGACGGATGTCGATGACCGACAGATGACCGAAATGTTCCGGCAACAGCGTCAGCATCGGATTCGCGTACGAGTCTTTTAAGATGAGCGTGCGCATATCGTTTTTCGGTGTCTGTTGGTCCATCGTGATGATTGGCCAGTTGCGGTGGAGGAAGAGCGAGTACATCTCGGTGTACGTCTCTTCTGCCTGAAGCGGTTTCTTGTTAATCAATTTCCCGCCGCACGTCTCCGAGCGGTTGTAGCAGATGTCGTTCGGTGTGTAGCCGGCCTTCGGTTCGAGCCATTCGAACGCATCGCCGTCTTTCACGTACTGTAGCGTCGTGCTACGGGCGTATGAGCCGTAATATGGACGTTCATGCGTCTTCGTCCTGAGCTCGCCTTGCTTCAGCGGTTCGCCGACTTCTGGATGATCGGCGGCAATTTGTTTCACTGTCTGCGCATAGGCGAGATAGGCGCCGTGAATGTTCCAATGATAGTCGGTCTTATAAAAGACGTCGCTCAACCGGTCCGCCGCGTTCAGCGGCTTCCGGTAATCCATGACCGTCATCCCGTCGACGCTCGACAAGCCGTCACGGACGTCTTTGAAGATCTTCGGGGCGTCGTTGCCCATATAGTCGGGCATATTCGGTCCGACATCGACCATCGAGGCCTTGTTCGGGGCGAGCCCGAAGTAGACGTCGACGCCCGATTCGTTCATTGAGCTTGTAAATGTCGAGAGGTCGTCGAGCAACAGTAGCGGGTCGACTTGCTCTTTCATCGGGGACTCCATCGTCCCGTCGGCCGAGACGTAAATCCCGTTTTTCACCGTTTGTCGGAACACGTCCTTCGACAGAAACGCATGCAGGCTGATCCAACTGTCTCGGTTGACGACGTGGTCAGTCACGTATGACTCGACGCTCTTCATATAGGCGCCTGACATGACGTTCTCGACGGTCAGTTCGACCGGTGGGCCGGCAAGTTTTCGGTTCTCCATGTCGGACACTTCGCGCTTTTCTGAGGTGAGCGTCAAATAGGCGCCACCAATCAAGAAGGTGAAGAAACCGAGTATCATGGTCGCGTGAAGGGCGAGTTTCGTCCATTTATGTCGATTCGCGCGCCGATGCCGAATCCGGTCATCGGGCGCTCGGTTCAAGTTTTGCATTCAGGATGCTCCTTCGATTCAAATTAATCTGATACTCATTCTACCATATATTTGCTGTCGCTTCTGTAACAAAAACGTATCAGTCGAATGATATAATCCCTACGAAGGGCAGGTGCATGGAATGAGACGACAAGCAGACGGGACGTATCGCTACGTCCTTATCCTCGGGGCGAAAGTGAACGGGATAAAGCCGTCTAAGGCGCTCCGGAATCGAATCGACATGGCCGCCGCCTATGCGAAACGTCACCCGCACGTCGAGCTGATCGCGACGGGCGGGCAAGGGCCGGACGAAGGGATGGCCGAGGCACGCGTCATCGAGCGCGAGCTCATCGCTCTCGGGATTGAACGGGCCCGCATCCACGTCGAGGACGCCTCGACGTCGACGTATGAGAACTTTTACTTCAGCCGCGCGATTTGGGACGGGGAACCGGGCGTGACCGTCGTCACGAACGATTTTCACGTCCGCCGGGCCCGTCTCGTCGGACGACTCTACTTCGGCCTCCAGACGGACGGGCTCTATGCTAAGACACCGGCTTCGGTCAAACCGAAGTACATCATCCGCGAACAGCTGGCCTACGTCAAGCTGTTCCTCAACTATTTGCGCTGGAAGTGGCGCCCATGAAAAATGACCTAGCGCCGGCTAGGTCATTTCTTGTTCGTGCAGCCAATCTCTTCTTCGAGCAGTCGGCCGAACGCCTCGGCCCCGTCAATCGTCAAATGGACGCCGTCCGCCTCGAAGTAGTCTTTCTTGCCGGCGGACGCCTCGTGCCAATCGATGAGCGTGACGTTGTCGTGCAACTCGCTCGCACGTTGGAGTGTTCTGTTCACATCTTGCTCCCACGGTCGCGGCACACGTGTGTTAATCAAGTAGACGCGGTCCGCGTGTTCGAACTGCCCGATTAACGTATCGAGCTGCTCCATCTTGAAGGCGCCGTTCGTCCCGAGGTGGAGGAAGACGACGTGGCCCGGTGCGTCATACGTTTGATACGTCGCGGCGACGTCTTGGGCGTCACGGACTTGGCGGCCGAGCTCGGCATCGATCTCCATGTTCGGGAAGGTGCTCCCGAGATACTCGTTCAAGCCGAGGAGGACCGAGTCCCCGATGGCGAGCGCCGGTGGACACGTGTCAATCGGACGCTCCGTTTCTGGTTCCGTCGCTTCTTCAGGCTTTTCAGGTGCCGGATTCGGTTTGACGATCGGAATCGCTTCGGTCCGCTCGTTCGCCCCGCTGAAGGCGAGGATCGACAAGTTGCCGACGAGGACGAGCGAGAGGGCGGTCGCAACACTCACGGTGGCGATGCGGCCTGGCGACAGGACGGGACGAAGGGATTGTATTGCCCCTTTGAAGCCGTGACGGCGCACCGGCGTCTCGATGAACCGGTACGACAACTCGGCGATCGCGAGCGTCAAGGCGACTTGTCCGAACGCGCGGGTCGGTTCGAACGTGCCGATCTGTTCAATCGGGGTCGTCAAGATGATGACCGGATAGTGCCACAAATAAATGCCGTAAGTCCGAGTCCCGATTGTGCGAAGCCACTCGCTACCGAACAACCGGGCCCAAACAGTTGACGGGTGCGCCGTCGCGGCAATCAAGACGGCCGACGCCAACGCGACAAGCAAGAATCCGCCGTAGTAGAGGAACGTGCCGTACGCGCTCGCCCGCGTCATGATGACAAAGAGGGTGAAGAGCGCCACGCCGCCGCCGATGTTCAAAATACGGAGCCCGATGTCCGGCATGTCTCGTTTGAACGTGTCCGGTTGCCAACCGAAGGCGAGGACGGCACCGATTAAGAGGGCGAACAGGCGTGTGTCCGTCCCGTAATAGACGCGGCTCGGGTCGGTGCCCGGCGTGAAGTTCACGGCCATCCATACGGCGGAGGCGACGAGCATGACCGAGACGACTTGGAGCAGGCGTCGCTTCGACTTCAAGCCGAAGAGGAGCAGGAGCGGCCAGATGAGATAAAACTGCTCCTCAATCGAGAGCGACCATAGATTTTGGAGCGGGGACGGCTTGCCGAAGCTCTCGAAGTACGACACGTCATGAAAGACGTACCACCAGTTGTTCACGTAGACGAGCGCAGCGAGCGTGTCTTGCCGCACCGTATTCAACAAGTCTGGTTCAAATAGCCAGACGACCGTCATGACGACGGAAAGCATGAAGACGAGCGCCGGCAACAGCCGCCGGAACCGGGCGATATAGAACCGTTTCAAATCAAGTCGGCCGGCGTTCGCCCATTCGCGAATCAAGATGCCGGTGATTAAATAGCCGGACAGGACGAAGAACACGTCGACCCCGAGGAAGCCTCCGGTTATGTATGGTGTGTTTACATGAAATAAGATGACGGCCAGAACGGCGAACGTGCGCAGTCCATCGAGGCCGGGCATATAGTTTGAGTGGCGCAACGGTTGCATGCTCCCACTTCCTTTCGTACGTTTCCCTATTATATAAAAGAATCCTATACGTCAGTATAACGAGACGCGAGCTAGGAAAAGTTTCAAACGATTAACAAAATTGAGGTGGAATCGTTCGAAAATTGGGAGGGAGACTACAGGGATAAACCAATAGAACATTTATAAACAAAAAAGATAAAAATAAATAATAAAATGAGCTGTAAACGTTTACAAAGTTTCTTTTTGATGCTACTATGTGGATGTGGATATGACATATCGAAAAAAACAAACAACAAAGGGGATGTTTATTATGACGAAAGATGAATCAGCACTCGTAGGACTTGAGATTGTGGCACATGCAGGCGATGCGCGCTCTCACTTGATGCGGGCGCTTGAAGCAGCAAAGAACGGGAACTATGCTGAAGCTGAATCTCTCATCAAACAAGCGGATGAAGCCATCTCGCATGCCCATGCGACACAGACGAGCATGATTCAAGCCGAGGCGCGGGGCGAAGGGGCAGAATTCGGTTTCATCATGGTGCATGGACAGGATCACTTGATGACGACGATGCTGCTCCGAGACATGATGCAACATATGATCGAATTGTATCGACGCACGAACTGATCAATGAAAGGGCAGCAATGCCCTTTTCCATTACTTATCATCGTTAGGAGGAAAATCATGAACGGCTTAATCGCAAGAATCGAGAAAATGAAGCCGGTGTTTGAGAAAATTTCAAACAACCCGTATCTTCGCGCTATTCGAGATGGATTCATCAGTTTGATTCCAGTCATCTTGTTCTCAAGTATCTTCTTATTGATTGCATTCGTCCCGAACATTTTCGGTGTGTATTTAAGTGACCTATGGGTTGATCGTCTCATGAAAGCATACGGGTATTCGATGGGTCTCGTCGGTCTGTTGATGGCAGCGACCATCGCGAAGTCTTTGACCGAGACGTTTAACGGACAGCTACCGAAGACGCGGCAAATCAACTCGACGTCGACGATGGTCGTGTCCATCATCGGTTTTGCCTTGATTGGTATCGACCAAATCGAAGGCGGGCTGTCGAACGCCTTCACCGGAACGAGAGGATTGCTCACGGCGTTCGTTGTCGCATTCATCGTTCCAAACATTTATAAGTTTTGTGTCAAACGCAATATTACTATAAAAATGCCAAAAGAAGTACCGGGCAACATTGCCCAGACGTTCGCGGATTTGATTCCACTCGCTTCATCGATCATTTTCTTCTGGGTGTTCGATATGGTGTTCCGAAGCTTCACTTCGGAAGGGTTCAGTGCTTGGATCATCGACGTCTTCCAACCGATTTTCTCGGCGGCCGATGGTTATCCAGGTCTTGCATTGATCTTTGGTGCGATGGCATTCTTCTGGTTTGTCGGGATTCACGGTCCTTCAATCGTCGAGCCGGCTGTGTCGGCCATCTACATTACGAACGTTGAAGAGAACCTTCAGCTGTTCCAAGCCGGTGAGCATGCGACGAACGTATTATCACAAGGATCGCAATACTTTATCGCGACGTTAGGCGGTACTGGGGCCACGCTCGTCATCACGCTCATGATGGCGTTCATGGCGAAGTCGAAACAGCTCAAGTCGGTCGGTCGGGCGTCGAGTGTCCCGGTCATGTTCGGGATTAACGAACCGATTTTGTTCGGTGCACCAATCGTGTTGAACCCTGTGTTCTTTATTCCGTTCATCACGGCACCAATCGTGAACGTCTGGTTGTTGAAAGCGTTCATTGATATCGGAGGGATGAATGGGTTCATCTACAACTTACCGTGGACGACACCTGCTCCAATCGGACTGATTCTCGGAACAGGATTCGCGCCGCTCGCCTTCGTACTCGCGCCGACGCTCATCATCATCGACCTGCTCATCTACTACCCGTTCTTCAAAGTATATGATAAGCAGCTCGTTGAGAAAGAACGCCTTGCGTTACTCGAAGAAGAAGCGAATCCGGCTCAAGACGCCGAAGTCGCGACAAGTGCGACAGAAGCTGTCGTCGCACTGAAATCAGTTGATTCGAACACGTCCTATAATGTCCTCGTCCTGTGCGCAAATGGGGCGACGAGTGGCATGCTCGCCAACGCCATCGCCAAAGGGGCGAAAGACGAAGGAATTCAGTTAGAGTCGACGGCCATGGCCTACGGTCAGCACAAGGCTATGATTTCAGAGTTTGATTTGATTATTCTCGCGCCACAGATGGCGTCCATGCTAGGTGAACTTGAAAAAGATTCTGATTCGAGTGCGACGAAAGCCGTCTCGACCTCAGGAGCAGAATATGTCTCGCTTTGCCGAGACCCGAAAGGTGCGCTCGCATTCGCGATGAAACACATGAACTGATGGACAAGGGCTGCCGCAAGACAGCCCTTTGTCGATTCAAAATCTTTCTAATGAGGTGACTTGACGATGAGACAATTTCCGGAACAATTTATTTTTGGAGCAGCAACAGCAGCCTATCAAGCAGAAGGGGCAGTAGGTGAAGGGGGACGTGGTCCTTGTTATTGGGATGAGTTCCTTCATCGGCCGGAGAGTCGATTCAACGGGGACGTGGCGAGTGACTTCTATCATCAATATCCAGTCGATTTGAAACTGTCGAACGAGTACGGGCTGAACGGCATCCGGATCTCGATCGCCTGGAGTCGGGTCATTCCGGACGGGAAAGGTGAAGTGAGTGAAGAGGGTCTCGCGTTTTATGACCGCTTGATTGACGAGTGTATCGCGCAGGGGATCGAACCGTTCGTGACGCTTCACCATTTCGATACGCCGCTCCCGCTCTTCAAAGATGGGGATTGGTTGAACCGTGACAACATCGATCACTTCGTCCGCTTCGCGGAAGTTTGTTTTGACCGCTTTGGTGATCGTGTGAAGAAATGGGTCTCCATCAACGAACCGTGGTCGGTCGTCGCTGGGCAATACATTATCGGACATTTCCCGCCGAACATCAAATACGACGTGGCGAAGGCGATTCAGGCCATGCATCATATGATGATTGCCCATGCCCGTGTCGTCGAAGCGTATAAAGAACGCAACTTGAATGGCGAGGTTGGCATCATCCATATCCTCGAATCGAAGTATCCAATCACGGATCGCCCAGAAGACGTCGAGGCGGCCCGCGTCGAGGATACGCTCGCGAATGCGTTTATGCTCGATGCCTGCTTCAAAGGGCGCTACAGTGAAGAGACGCTTCGCGTCATCAATCATTTGATGGCGTTACAAGGTGAATCGTTGCGCGTTGAACCGGACGATGAAGCGCTACTTGAGCGTGCGAGCCGATTGAACGACTTCCTCGGTGTGAACTATTATGCGAGCCATTTCATCGCGCATCATGACGGGGAGAGCGGGATTCACCACAACGGGACTGGCGAGAAAGGGACGAGCGTCTTCGGCTTGAAAGGGATTGGCAAACGCGTCACGAATCCGGACGTCCCGACGACTGACTGGGACTGGCCCATCTACCCGAAAGGATTGACGGACATGTTGACGCGAGTCCATCGTGAGTATCCAAACTATAAGACGGCCTACGTCACGGAGAACGGAATGGGCTACAAGGACGACTTCCAAGACGGTTTCATCGACGATACGCCGCGAATCGACTATATCGCGCAGCATTTGGACGCTATTCTCGATGCGATCGAGGCGGGCGTCGACGTCCAGGGGTATTTCCTCTGGTCGCTCATGGACGTCCTGTCTTGGACAAACGGCTTCAACAAACGTTACGGTCTGTTTTACGTTGATTTCGAGACGCAAGAACGATATGCGAAAAAAAGTGCACGTTGGATGCGTGAAGTGGCGAACCGGCGCCAAGTGCTCCAACCCGAAGACGTCAAATGAACAACAAGTCGGTTCTTTTTGAACCGGCTTTTGTTTGTTTATGTTCTAAAATGATAGGCAAGGAGTGGGGGAGTTGAGTATACTAATAGATAAAAGGAGGGGGACTGGAAAAATGCTAAAAGAACAACGTTGGGAGCGCATCATGGAACTTGTCGAGACGAGGGGGGTCGTCAAGACGACGGAAGTGACCGAATTGCTTGGGGTCACCCCGATGACGGCGCGACGCGATTTACAGATGCTTGAAGAGTTGGGGAAGCTAGAACGGATTCACGGGGGCGCGAAGTCGCTCAATATGGAGCGCCCGTTGTCATACGAAGAATTATCTCACCTTGAGAAAAAACAAATCCGTTCAGACGAGAAGCGGAGTATCGCTCGCAAGGCGGCGGAGTTGATTCATGAAAACGCAACGGTCTATATCGGTCCAGGGACAACGAACGAGTTGATTTATGACTATATCGACGTCAACGCCCGGATTTTCACGAATTCGTATCAGGTGTTCGAGCGATTTAAGAATGACAATCGATTCGAGCTGATGTTGATTGGGGGAAGGTATCGAGAGCGTACAGGGGCGTTCGTCGGTAGCTTCACGAACGACATCATGTCCCGAATCAACGTCTCCATCGCCTTTGTCGGGACGAACGGCGTGAACAATGAGCGCATCACGACAGCGAATGAAGAAGAAGGGGCATGTCAGAAAATTATTTTAGATAACGCTCAAATGAAATATATTTTATGTGACTCGAGTAAGGTCGGTCGAGTCGATTTGTTCGACTTCTATCGACTCGATCGTGTGGAGGGACTTATTACAGACCACAACATCAGTGAGACGACGCTCCATCACTATTCTGCTTACACGGAGATCATTGTTGGTTCGAACGAACACGTAAATGTTTGAAAAACAATCATATTTAGGCTATCCATTCATTAAAAGATGAATGGATAGCCTTTTTTTTGATAAAAAACAAACAAAAAATGTTCTAAAATGATTGATTTAGTTTCGTTATATGGTAGTATAAAAGTGTAAACAACGAACAAAAAAGAACAAAAGAGAAAGAGGGTTATCGTATGAAAATTGCGCTTACGTCAGATTGTGCTAGCGAATCGCGAAAACAGATGGTAGTAAGATGGGTCGAAGAACTCGGACATGAAATCGTCGATTACTCGGGAGAGGATACGGTCTCAGCTGTGACACGAGCTGCTGAAGCGGTGAAAAACGGTGAAGCGGATCGCGGTATTTTACTCGACGAGTTTGGATCTCTATCGTATATGGTCGCAGCAAAACAATCGGGTATCGTTTGTGCGCAAGTATCTGACGAGCATTCCGCGAAGATGACACGAGACCATAACAACTCAACAATCATCGCTATGGGGAGCGCGATCATCGGGGATCGACTTGCTCAAGAAATTGTAAGCGCCTTCTTGGAGGCGGAGTACTCGGGTGGTCGTCATCAAATCCGCGTCGATATGCTGAACAAAATGGCCTAAGGAGGAACGGAACATGAAAATTGCAATCGGTTGTGACCACATCGTGACGGATATTAAAGACGAGATGATTAAAGTGTTAGAAGAAAAAGGCCACGAGGTGCTTGACTGCGGCACGTATGATTTTGAACGGACGCACTATCCGATTTACGGACGTCGCGTCGCGGAAAAAGTGGTGACCGGAGAGGCCGACCGTGGCGTCGTCATCTGTGGGACGGGCGTCGGAATCACGACGTCAGCCAATAAGGTCAAAGGAGTCCGGGCCCCGCTCGTGCGTGACATCACGACAGCGAAGATGGCGCGTGAACAACTCGACGCGAATGTGATTGGCATCGGCGGTCGAATCACCGGACTTGGCCTCATGGAAAATATCATCGATGTGTTCCTCGAAACGGCCTATATCGAGACGGAAGAGTCGAAGCGAACGATCGCAGCCATTGACGCACTTGCAAATGAGAGCCGAGGGCTTGACGGCGATGAAATCTTTGATGAGTTCTTGGAGAAATGGGAAGCAGGCTGTTACGTAGATAGTAAATAATTCGATGAGGTGACTGAACATGGAAATGATTAAAACAGGTGTAGTCAATACGAAAGAGATGTTACTCGATGCGCAACAAAACGGTTATGCGGTACCTGCCTTCAACATTCATAACTTGGAAACCGCGCAAGTTGTCGTCGATACGGCCGCTGAACTGCGTTCGCCTGTCATTCTAGCGGCGACGCCGGGCACGTTCACGTATGCGGGACGTGACTACATCCAAGCAATCGCAGACACGGCGGCTCGCCGCTACGAGATTCCAATCGCCTTGCACCTTGACCATCACGAGACGGTCGAAGACATCAAAAACTCGCTCGATCTCGGTACGAAGTCGGTCATGATTGATGCCTCTCATCACGCATTCGATGAGAACATTGAAACGGTCCGCCAAGTCGTCGAACTGGCTCGTGAGTACGGGGCGACGGTCGAAGCTGAACTTGGGCGCCTCGGCGGGCAGGAAGATGATCTCGTCGTCGATGAAGCGGACTCGTTTTATACCGACCCGAACGCCGCTGCGGAGTTCGTGGAACGCACTGGCATCGATTCGCTCGCTGTAGCAATCGGGACGGCACATGGTCTGTATAAAGCAGAACCGAAACTTGATTTGGAACGACTATCCCAAATCCGCGAAGTTGTCGATATCCCGCTCGTCTTGCATGGGGCTTCGGGTGTGCCGTTCGACACGGTCCGAGAATGTATCCGTCGAGGCTGTTGCAAGGTGAACATTGCAACCGAGCTGAAAATGCCGTTTGCCTCGACACTTCGCAGCGTGTTGACAGAGAATCCAGAAGAGAGCGACCCGCGCAAGTACTTCGGACCAGCAAAGGCTGCGATGAAGACCGTCGTCGAAGAAAAAATTCGCATGTGTATGAGCGACGGGCGCTACTGAGGATGAACCGATGATTTTAACGGTCACCTTGAATCCTGCGATTGATGTCCGGTATGACATGGGCAACTTCCAACTCGATAAGACGAATCGGGTCGACTCGATTCATAAAACTGCCGGCGGCAAAGGATTGAACGTCACGCGCGTCGTCCATCAGCTCGGAGAACCGGTCCTCGCGACCGGCCTTCTCGGGGGCAAGGCAGGCGAATGGATCGAATCGGAACTCGACGCGGCGCGCATCCGTCATGATTTTTATCAAGTGGCGGGTGAGACACGATCGTGTCATGCGTTCCTACATGAAGGGCATCAGACAGAAGTGTTAGAAGCTGGACCGACGGTGAGCGAGTTAGAGTGGCATGGGTTTCTCGAGCACTTCGTCACGTTGCTGGAGGAAGCCACGCTCGTCGTCGCTTCAGGAAGTCTACCAAAAGGCGTGCCGACTTCGGCGTATCGTCAGTTGAACGAACTCGTGGGACGTCTCGGAAAGCGGATGATTCTTGATACGAGCGGTATCGCATTACGCGAAGGGGTCATGTCGAAACCGTTCTTAATCAAACCGAACGAAACAGAACTCGCGGCCCTTGAACCGAGTAAATCGACCGAAGTAGCACTCGATTTGCTCGCCGATACGATTCCTTGGATTGTTCATTCGATGGGCAAAGACGGGGCGATCGGATTGGTCGAAGGGGAACGTTATGTGGTCACGGTCCCTCCCATTAAGGCGATCAATCCTGTCGGCTCAGGTGACGCGATGGTCGCAGGGATTGCCGTGGGGCTGTTGAGACAATATCCGATTGAACAGACGCTCGCGCTTGGGAGTGCGACGGGGACATTGAACGCTCTCGAACCGGGGACGGGAACGATTTCGGTGCAGGCGTTACCTGATTTGCTCGAGAAAATCAAAGTCAACCAACTGTTCAGCCCATCATAAGAAAAACAGCGACAATCGTGAGCGATTGTCGCTGTTTTCTGTTACAGCATCCCGATGATTGTCCCGCCGATGACACCCGCGATGACGAGCGCCCACGGCGGCAGTTTCCAATAGGCGATCATGACGAACAAGAAGGCAGCAAAGACGAAATCGACGACACCGTTCACTGTGCTCGTGAAGATCGGCTGATAGAACGCCGCAATCAAAATCCCGACGACGGCCGCGTTTACCCCGATGAGAGCACCGCCGACTTTCGGATTCTGGCGTAGCGCGTTCCAAAACGGGAGCGCTCCGAGAATCAACAGGAACGCCGGCAAGAAGATGGCGAACGTCGCGAGCAACCCGCCCGGCACCCCGTTGATGACAGTCCCGAGGTATGATGCGAACGTGAACAGCGGTCCCGGTACGGCCTGGGCCGCCCCGTAACCGGCAAGGAACGCCTCTTCGCTCAAGAAGCCGGCCGGGACGAGCTCACGCTCAAGGAGCGGCAAGACAACGTGTCCGCCGCCGAAGACGAGCGCCCCGGCCCGGTAAAAGCTATCAAACATCGCGAGTGATTGATTCTCGATCGTCTCGCGCAAAATCGGCAAGATGACGAGAAGTGCCCCAAACAGTCCGAGGAGCGCCGCCCCGAGTCGTTTCGAGAGCGGGAACGTCGCCGATTTGACGTCCAAGTTTTGCGGCTTGAATAGCAAGAACCCGGCCAAGGCGGCGAGGACGATGACGAGCACTTGGCTATACGCCGTCTGGACGAGCAAGGTGCCGGCGAGGGCGAAGAAGGCGATCGTCCGCGTCTTCGCGTCCGGTGTGAGCTTCCCGGCCATGCCGAGGATGGCGTGGGCGACGATGGCGACGGCGACGACTTTTAAGCCGTAGAGCCAGCCGGCGTCCGACACGTCGAGCCCGGAGACGAACAGGGCGAATACGATGAGTGCGATGACCGACGGGGCGGTGAAGCCGATGAACGACGTGATCCCGCCGAGAATCCCACCTCGGACGATGCCGATCCCGATCCCGACCTGAGAGCTTGCCGGTCCGGGTAAGAACTGACAGAGGGCGACGAGGTCGGCGTACGCCTTCTCATCAATCCATTTGCGGCGTCTGACGTATTCCTCGTGGAAGTAACCGAGGTGGGCGATCGGTCCCCCGAACGACGTCAAGCCGAGCCGGGTCGAGACGAATAAAATCTCAAGTAACGTTTTGAGCGTTACGCGTTGTTTCTCCATGTGGTGTCACTCCTTTATCTCTTTAAACAGTTCATACGCTTTTTGGCGGGCTTCCGCCAAGACGACACGTCCTTTGTCGGTCGTCGTGTAGTTCTTCCGGATGTGGCCGTCGACGTTCTCGTTCGTCCGGATGAGCAAGCCGTCCTTCTCCATCCCGTGCAAAATCGGGTAGAGCGTACCGGCACTGATCGCATAACCGTGTTCACGGAGCTCTTCGACCATCCAGGCACCGTAAACCGGATGTTCAGCGGCATGGTGCAAAATGTGGATATGGATGAAACCGAGGAAGAGCTTCCGGAGGATGCGGCCTTCCATCATCATCAACTCCTTAAAATCGAAATTCGATATCGATTACCGACATCAGTCTAACAAGAATGATGCAGACGTTCAACCGTTGAGGTGCAGCTTTACACAAACTTTACATGTACATATTCAGTTGAATGCATTCGGAAAATATAGGGAATTCATCGAAAATGAGGTAAACTGAAAAGTAGAAACTGACCCAGTAGGAGGGAATGACGTGACAGCACGCGACCATACTCAATACCAATCCTTGTTGCGCCATATGCCCCAGGGCTACGTCGAGTTCAAAGTCGTCTACGACGCGAACGGTGAGCCCGTCGACTATGAGTTCTTCGAAGTGAACCGAGCGTTCGAGAACATCATGAAAGCAAAGCGAGACCAGTTCATCGGCGGCCGCATCACGGACGTGTTGAAAGACTTCGAATACAGCGAACGGGAATGGATCGCGCAAGTGGCCAAGGCGGTCAGCAGCGGCGAGGCCATCACGTTCGAACACTTCTCGCGTCGCAACAAGGCGTGGTATGAGCTATCCGTCTTCAGCGAGCGACCGGGCTACGTGACGACGATCTTTCATGACGTGACGCCGCACGTCCAGGAGAATAACGCCTTGAAGCAACTCGTCAACGTGTCGCATCGGTTCGTGTCGACCGGACGCGAACTGTTGATCAATCAACATTTCCTTGATCAAATCCGGTCGTTCACCGGGGCGAAAGCGGTGGCGCTCAACTTGATTGAAGAGGACGGCGAGACGTACTCGACCGTCGCACTGAGCGGTCTGAACGAGACGATTGAACGAAGTTTGGACATTTTAGGGTTCCATCCCGTTGGCAAGAAGTGGGGGGTCTATCCGGAACGGGTTCGCCTGATGAAGCAGGACAATCCCATCATATTCAATCACGTCGAAGAGTTGATCGAGAATAGACTCTCGAAGCGATTAATCAAAAACTTGACCCGCATCTTTGACCTCGGGCAAATCGTCTTGTTTAAAATCGAAAAAGACGGCGTGCTCTACGGCGACTTGACGATCGTCATGCAAGGGACAGACGAGCCGGACCGGCTTGGTCTCGTCGAATTATACATCCATCACATCCTCGAACAGATGATGAAGTCGGACCAACAGACGGGTAAAGCGAAAGACTCGATGTTCGAAGGGTTCGCCACCGTCGACCTCGAGTGCATCATGTCGCTCCAGAAACGGGACATTTTACATTTGAACAAACCGTGGGAGCGGGTGCTCGGTTTTCCACTCGAAGAACTCGAGAACATGGACTTCATCGGCCTCGTCCACCCGGATGACGTCGCGAAGACGGACCGTGCCTTCGCCGAGCTCGAGACGGCAAGGGAACTGTTCCGTTTCGTCAACCGTTACCGGACGATTGACGGGGACTATCGCTCCATTGAATGGCATTGTAAAGTCCAAGGTAGTTACATTTACGCCGTCGCCAAAGACGTGACCGAACGCGTCCAGCTCGAGGAGGAGCTCGCCGAGCGTGACCGTCTGCTGACGAAGCTGTCCGACCAAGTCCCAGGGGCGATCTATCAGTTCGAGCGCCGGCCGGACGGCTCGTTCTCGTTCCCGTTCTTTAGCCGCGGGTTCGAAGAGTTGACCGGTGTGCTCGCCGAGGACGTTCGGAAAGACGCGAGTATCGTCTTCTCGAAAATCCATCCGGACGATTACCCGCACGTCATGGCGAGCATCGAGGCGTCGTATCGCGACTTGACGATTTGGGACGCCGAGTTCCGCGTCTTCATGCCGGACGGGCATACGACGTGGATTCTCGGCTCGTCCCGCCCTGAGAAGCTCGCCGACGGGCACGTGCTCTGGCACGGCTATATCGGGGACGTCACGGAGAAGAAGAAGTATGAGATGGAGATCGAGTACTTGAGTTATCACGACCAACTGACGGGCGTGAAGAACCGCCGTTACTTCGATGAGGCGCTCCTCACGTATGACGAGGAAGCGTATTATCCGCTCGCGCTCATCGTCGTCGACGTGAACGGGTTGAAGTTGACGAACGATGCGTTCGGGCATCTCGTCGGGGACCGGCTCTTGATCGAGGCGACGAACATCTTGAAGCGGGAAGTACGGGGCAAGGACACCGTCGCCCGAATCGGCGGGGACGAGTTCGTCCTCATCTTGCCGAACACACCACCGAACGAGGCGCGACAACTCGCCGACCGATTGAGCCGACTGTTCCATGCCAAGTCAATCGAAGGGCTGCCAATCTCGGCGTCGTTCGGCGAAGCGGTGAAGCTTGATGCGTCGATGTCGATTATCGAGGTGTTCAATCTAGCGGAGGACCGGATGTACCATCATAAAGTATCCGAGAAGCAGAGCCGACGCCATCACTCGATTCAACTCATCATGCGGACGCTCTACGAGAAAATCCCGCGGGAAGAGGCGCATTCGCAACGGGTCGCTGAACTGTCCGGGAAACTCGGGACGGCGATGGGCTTTACGACCGCCGAAGTGAGCGAACTGAAGACGGCCGCCGTCTTGCACGATATCGGGAAAGTCGCGATCAGCAACGATATCCTCGACAAAACGGGGCCGCTCACCGATACCGAATGGCGCGAGATTAAACGCCATCCGGAAGTGAGCTACAACATCTTGAGCACGGTGCCGGAGTACGGCACGTTGTCCGAAATCGTGCTCGCCCACCACGAGCGCTGGGACGGGAAAGGCTATCCGAAAGGGATAAGCGAGTATGACATTCCGCTCGCCTCACGCATCATCTCGATTGCCGACACGTTCGACGTCATGGTGACGGGACGACCGTATCGTAAGGCGAAGACGGTCGAGGAGGCGCTCGCGGTCATTCGAGACGAGGCTGGCAAACAGTTCGACCCGATGCTCGTCGAGGTGTTCTTCGAGAAAGTCGTGCCGACGTTACAACGGTAAAGAGCGGGGCGCCCGAGTCGGGGCGTCCCGCTTTGTTATGTCGTCAGCGGCCGTCTCTTCAAGTAAAGCGCCGTCGCGAGAAAGAAGATGAGCGTCATCACGACGAGGACGGACAAGGACTGTGCCGGGAAACGGCCGGCGTACATGTCGATCACCCCGGCGTTGAACCAATACGTCGGAAGCAATCGCCCGACGACCGTCAACGAATCGGGCAGCCACGTCAAAGCGATGAAGGCGCCCCCGGTGATGGCGGCCGCCATCGTCACGGAGATTTGCCAAATGTTCGCCTTCTCCCGGTTCGACGCCGACACGGCGATGAGCGACCCGATGGCGAGACAGCTGCCTAAATACGTGAGAAAGAGCAGTGTGAGCACCGGCAGATGGGGGAGGATGTCATCCCGATAGAGCGCGGAGCTGAAGGCGAGCAACATGAGGACGTACAACGTGCCGACCGCGAAAAACGAGCCGGTGAGCGACGCGATATAGCTGCGCGGTGAAATCGGGGCGGCGAATAGACGGGCATAAATCGACTCGTCCCGGTCGTCGGCGACGAATAGCGGGATGAACTGGAGGAACGCCGACATCATGACGAACGACAGGAGTCCGAGAAACGCCTGCGTCCGTGCCGTCGTCTGGACGCTCTCGCGGAACGGCTCGCTCGTGAGCGTATAGCCCCCCGAGGGTTCTTCATCCATGAGCGTCCGGAACACCGTCAAGTCATAGTTGCTCGCCTCGAGCAGTTGTCGTTCCCGGGACAAGTGGGCGTTCAGTGCCTGTTCGACGAGGGCGGCGTCACTCCCTTCCGTCGCGCTGAAGGCGAGGCGAGGCGTCTCGGTTTGAAACATCGCTTCCGTGAACCGTTCCGGGATGACGAGGACGATATCCTGGCCTTCGAGGAACGTGTCTTCCTGCGCGGTCGAACGCAACAACGTCACGTCGCCGAACCGTTCGGCCTCTTCAATCAGGCGCTCGGCGAGGAGCCCGCCGTCGCGATCGAGGATGCCAATCGAGGCGTTGAGCGTCGACGTCGAGTTGAAAAACGACAAGACGAGGGCGAAACCGAACATCGAGACGAACGTGAACACCCATAACCCCTTCTTCCGCAGCATCCGTTTGGCGACGTGTCTAAACAGCACCATGGCGCTTCACCCCTTTCCAAAACAACAAGCTGAGTGCGGCGAAGACGAGCACGTGGAGCGTCAGCCAGCCGAGACTTTGCCAAAAGAGCGACGTGTCCCCGCCCCGCAACAAGACGGCGAGCAGGCCGTCGCGCATGAAGATCGGCATGAAGACGTAACGGGCCCACGGTGCGTATGCGAGCGTCACTTGATCGAAGCCCGGGACGTAACCGCCCGAAAGAATCATGATGATGGCGACGAAGCCGTTGACGATCGCGTCTTTCGTCGAGTAGGCGAGGCGCGGCAGGCTCGAGATGAAGAAGCCGAACGCCGTGCCATACGTGGCGAGGGCAACCCAACCGATGAGGAGCAGCTCGAGGCGCACGTGATCGAGCGAGAAGCTCCGATAGACGAAATGGCTGAACCAGAACACGAGCACGAGCTGGAGGAAGATGAGCCCATAGCGGCTCACGGTCCGGGCGAGCCGATAGTCGATTAGCCGGACGGGCGCGGCCTGAATCCGGAGGTAGCTGCCGCGCATCGGCCGCTCATCGTTTAGCATCGACGTGATATAGAATGCGCCGAACAAGGCCGTCATGATGGAGATGGTGACGGTGAAATATTCGAGCGACGTCGGGGTGCGGCCCGACAAGTCGACGCTCTCGCTGTCCGTGAAGGTGAACGGTTCGTACGGTGCGAATGCGCCCGCTTCGGCGAGCAAAATCTGTTGATTGGCGATATCCGTGTATTGCGTGAGCACCGCCTCTAAAACGTCGACCTCGACCGTCGTCGGCTCTTCATATAACAGCGTCACGTCCGGCCCGACGAGATGAAGGATGACATCGGCGTCCCCATCGTTCACGGCCGCCTCGGCACGGTCGACTGTATCGTAAGCCGTGAGCGTCAGAAATTCACGCATGTCGTCCGACGTGAGGAACGTCTCGAGCGGTTCCCGATACGCATCGGTCGATTCCTCGACGTAGGCGACGTCCGTCACCGGGAGTGAGAACTCGGTGCTGAAGATGGCCGACAACATCGTCCCGAGGCCGAAGATGAGGACGATTGGGAAGATGAGCATCCAAAACAAGGTGGACCGGTCACGCAGTTGCTGTTTGATGTCATATTTGATGAACGTCCATGTCTTCATGATGATCACTCCCGGAGCGTCTTGCCGGTCAAGGCGAGGAAGACGGTGTTCAACGACGGTCGGTCGACGGTGATGGCGGTGAAGCGAACCCGTTCGTCGTGGAGCACGTCAAGGAGCGGCGCGAGCGGGGTGTCTTTCTCGAGCGAGACGTCAAGGTACGGCTCCTCGTACTCGACGCGGCGCACCCGTTCGAGCGCCCCGAGCCGGTCAAGTAGGCCAGGGGTGAGCGCCTCGACTTTGATCCGTGCCGTCTCGAGCGTCATGACTTGGTCTTTCAACTCGTCTTGCGTCCCTTCGGCGATGATCCTGCCTTCGTCGACGATGGCGACCCGGTCACATAATAGCTCGACTTCCTCCATATAGTGAGACGTGTAGATAATCGTCGCCCCGCGGCGGTTGAGCTCACGGATATTCTCGAGAATCGTGTTCCGCGATTGCGGGTCGATGGCGACGGTCGGCTCGTCCATGAAGATGAGCTCGGGCTCGTGCACGATGCCACAGGCGATGTTGAGACGGCGAAGCAGTCCCCCGGACAGTTCCGGCGGACGTTTCTTTTGATGCGCGGTCAGTTCGACGAAGTCGAGGGCGGCGAGCGTCTTCTGCTTCGCCTCGTCGGGCTTGAAGCCATACAGCTCGGCGAAGAACTGGATGTTCTCGAACACGGTGAGCTGGTCATAGACGGACACGTGTTGCGGGACGATGCCGACGCGTCGTTTGATGGCGAGCTCGTCTTTTGGCATCGATTGACCGAAAATGCGGATTGTCCCGCTGTCGGCCGGATACAAGTTGAGCATGACAGAGATGGCGGTCGTCTTACCGGCACCGTTCGGTCCGAGCAGACCGAACAACGTGCCAGCTTCGACGTGGAGGGAGAAATCGTTCAAGGCGACGGTCTCCCCGAACCGTTTCGTCACATGGTCGAGCGCGATGATGGACACGGGAACGCAGCTCCTTTCTCGTGAAAACCTATACAAAGATTTGTTCCCGTTTGCAGGGATTTTCAACGCCTCGTCGAATGAAAAATAATAGCCGGAGTATTCAGACAACTATCGGAAGATGAAGTGAGGGATTCACATGAAAGGATGGCAATTCAACAAAGGAGAATCGGGAGAGAAGTTCCCTGACGAGATGGCATGGGCGCTGTTTTGCACGGTCGAGCCGAAACGGATGGATGCGACGCTCCCGTTTTATTATGATGAGTCGGTGTTCCGTTTCTCGAACGGGAGCGAGTCGTTTTATTTCAAAGTGTCGCCGAGTTATCACGAGTTCGAGGTGAACGTCAAAGACGAGCGCGGAGAGCTCCTTTATTACCAGCTGCTCCGTACCGTCGGCAAGGTCGAAGTGCTCGAGGACCGGCGCGACCATGGCGAGCTCTTGATCGTCATGAGCGAGGACCGGGACCGGACGGTGACGACGATCGAGCTGACGGTCCGCCCGCGTTTTCGCGTCCTCGTCAAAGAGCACTATGTTTGAGTTTTTCTCACAGTGGTACATGAATTAGACACGATACCACAAGGAGGACACCACACATGAGTAAAGACGGATTGAACAAAAAAGTTGATGGATTGATCGATAAGGCGGCAGGCAAAGCGAAAGAAGCGGCCGGCAAGGCGACGGACAACCGTTCGCTCGAGCGTGAAGGGAAGAAAGACCAGGTGAAGGGCACGGCAAAAGAAAAGACCGGCCAGGCGCAACAAGACCTGGACAGTCTGAAAAACGATCGTCGTTAAATGGACGGGCTCACGACGAGCCCGTTTTTCATTTGGTCAAAAACACTTGGACGTGAATCGTCTGCCCTTGCGCATTTTTGGCCGCACCTGTCCCGAGATGGGTGAAACGGGTGTTCAAGATGTTGGCGCGGTGGCCGCTCGAGTTCATCCATGCTCGGACGACTGTCGCCGGATCGCTTGATCCCATATAGATGTTCTCGCCCCAACCGCGATAGCTGACATTATAGGCGTCGAGCGTGTCACCCGGGCTCCCGTTCTCACGGAGCTGGTGGGAGAACTGACCGGTGCGCGCCATCTCGTCGGCCCGGACTTGGGCGACGCGGTTCGCTTCCGCCGAGGCACCGAGAACCAACAGACCAGCCGCCTGGCGTTCCTTGTTCGTCTCGCTCAAGACGGACACGGTCGCAGGTGCGGTGAACGTGACGTGTTTCGCCATCAAGTAGCCCGTTTGCGTCCCGACTTTCACTTTGTACCAACGGGTCGGACCGGTGTAGCGGTAGCTGATCGTCTCGAACTTCGTGCCTTGGCGAAGGAAGGCGAGGTTCGACGAGACGGTCGAGGCGCCCGACTTCAAGTAGACGCTCGATGGCGCGACGTAGGCCGTCTGTTTATAAGCGACCTCAGCTGTCGACAGCTTCACGTAGGCGGCAGGGACGTAGGCGAACCCGGCACCCCATTGAATCTTGTACCACGGCGTGCCGTTGACGTTGAACGACGTCCGCACCGTCATCGTGCCGTTCCGGGGGATCAGACCGAGCCGAGCGGCCGAGAGTGACGGGGTCTTGCGGACTGGCAGTTGGCTGATGCCGGTGACGCTCCCTTTCGTGTTGACGGCGGTTTCCGTATAAGCGGCCTCGACCGTTGTCGGTTCGAGCGGCAACGGGGACGTCGACGGGGTGAACGTGAGCGTCGCCGCGAGGGCGGCGGAGGTGAGGAGTGCGATTGGTTTTTTCAAGGGGATGGCTCCTTTTCGAGTAATCTACCTCCATAATATATTGAGAAGGGGAATGATGGGTATTACCATTTCATTACAAAACAGGCAGACTCAGATGAGCCTGCCTTCAAATCATTTATACAACAAATACTCTTTCCGAATCGGCAAGAACGTGTCACGCTCGGCATCGACTTTCGTCATGATCGCCTCGAGCGACTCGCCGGCGAGGATCATGTCCTTGACGTAGGCGTTCCCGGTCAGGCGGGTGATGAAGTCGTTCGCGAGGAACTCGAACTCATCCGGATACAAGTCGTGCGCCGTCTTCACCATGGCGATGCCGGTCTTGACCGCCTCGAACTTCGTCGGCTCGGTGACGTACACCTCGACGCCGTGCGACAGTTTGCCCGCGTTCTTCGAGAACGTCGGTGTGAACGAGGCGGCGCGGAACGTGACGCCAGGGAGTGCGAGGTCATTCAACGTCTGGGCATATTCATGCGCTTTGATGTACGGTGCGCCAATCAACTCGAACGGCTTCGTCGTGCCGCGGCCTTCCGATAGGTTCGTCCCTTCGAATAACCCGGTCGCGGGATAGACGTTGACCGTGTCCGTCGTCGGCATGTTCGGTGACGGCATGACGAACGGGAGCCCCGTGTCCTCATACAGCATCGAACGCTTCCAGCCTTTCATCTTGACGACTTCGAGGTCCGCTTGAATCTGATACTCTGTGTTGAACAAGCCGGCGAGCTCGCCGACGGTCATGCCGTGTTTGAGCGGAATCGGATAGAGACCGATGAAGCTCGAGTAGGCCGGGTCGAGCACAGGTCCGTCGACGCGGAGGCCGCCTTGCGGGTTCGGCCGGTCGAGGACGACGAACGGGATGTCGTTCTCGGCCGCTGCTTCCATCGCATACGCCATCGTGTAGATGTACGTGTAGTACCTTGTGCCGACGTCTTGGATGTCGAAGACGAGCACATCGATCTCCGCGAGCATCTCCGGTGTCGGTTTCCGCGTCGCCCCGTACAGGCTGTAGACGGGGAGGCCGGTCACTTCATCGATGTATGAGCTGACCGTGGCCCCAGCCTGGGCGTCACCGCGCACGCCGTGCTCTGGACCGTAGAGCGCCGTCAGTTCGAAGCTGTCCGTGTTGTGGAACAAGTCGACGATGCTCGTCATCGACGAGTCGACACCGGTCGGGTTCGTAATTAAGCCGACGCGTTTGCCGTCGAGTAGCGATGTGTCGGACATAAGCCGTTCGACCCCGAGCTCGACTTTTGGCTTCTTCGGCACCGAGTTAGCATCCGTCTCGAGCATGACGAGCGATGAGGTGATGAGCGTCAGGGCAGCGATGCCCCCAATCCATTTCTTCATAAAAATTCCTCCTTCAGAAAATGTAAGCGCTTCACTTATTTAGTTGAAGTGTAGCATTCTGTATTTTTAATTCAATATATTTTATTGAAAATAGGAAGTTTTATTTCTCAAAATGATTCAGAATACCTAAAAAGAGCCAGACGCGTATACGTCTGACTCGTAAGTGTTAGCGGACGGACAACGCCTTCCAGCCGGTCGCCCCCATGACGGCGCTCACTTGTGACTTCGGGATCACCAAGCGGCCGCGATACGGGTCGTTAATATAGAGGTTGTTCTTGTCATAGCCCGTCGCAAGCATGACGTGATAGTTCAAGAAGCCGGTGAACTTTTGGTTCGAGGCCGTGTACCAGTTGAAATAGCCATACGGCGTCTTAAAATCGACGCTCGCCCAGACGATGACCGGGTTCCCCATCGACAGCTCACGCTCAATCGAGGCGAGCCCTTGCCCAGACATGTCTTTCACGGGCCGATATTTGCTCGAGAAACCGATCATGCCTTTCGGATAGATACCATAGTTCCGATACTTGCCGAGCGTGCCTTTCGGGTCGCCGGTGAACATGACGTTCGGGTCGACCCAGCGGTACAATCGATTCTCGTAGCGGGCGTTCCACATGCTTTTCGGCATCTCGCGATAGAGCGTCTCGGCGCTGACGACCCGTCCTTTTTTCTCGAGCGCCATCTTGAGCGAGAAGAACTCACAGCCGGACGGATAGCCCATCTGGAACTGACGATAGAGCGGGACGTTCATCTTGTAAACTGACAAGGCAGGGGCATAGGCGCCGCGGCTGCCGAACGTGGCGTTGCCGACGCGCTTGTTTTTGTACATGACACCGGACGCATCGAAGAAGTACCAGTTGCCGTTAATCAATTGCCAATCCGTTTTCTTCGTGAGGGCGGGCGCGAAGTATTCGTATTGGGTCGTATACTTCCAACCGGTCTCACGGACGCCGGTCGAATGGAAGTGATACGTCACGCCGTCGAGCGTTTGCTTGCCACGTAACCGGTAACCGTACGTCGGATGCAGGCCGTACACTTTTCCGCCGATCGTCTGGAGACCGTGACGACGTATGCCGTCCGTCCCGAAGAAATAGACGTTCGTCCCGTGCGTCTGCCAACCTGTTGCCATCTTCCCGTTCGTAAGAAATAGATATTTCTGTCCGCTGACGGTGTACAAGCCGGTGCGGATGATGCCGTCAGCGAACAGATAATGGCGGTTTCCGTTAATCGTCTGCCACCCGGTCAAGAGGGCACCGTTCGGGGCGAAGTAATGCCGGTTGTTCGATACGGTCCAGAACCCCGTCAACATGACACCGGTCGAATGGAAGAAGTAGCGTTTGCCGGCGACGGTTTGCCAACCTTTTTGCATCACGCCGTCGACGCCGAACAAGTACGTCTTCCCATCGATCGGTTGAAAACCAGTTGCCATCTTCCCGTCCGGAAAGAGATAGTATCGTTTCCCATCAAGGGAGAGCCAACCGGTGGCGAGGGCGCCGTCCGGATTGAAATAGTATGTAGCCTGCTCAATCAATTGCCAGCCTGTCACCATGATCCCGTTCGCATCGAAGTAATACGTCTTCCCGTCAATCGTCTGCCACCCGGTCAAAAGCGTCCCGTCCGTCGCCGTGTACACCGTCCCGGCCGGTGTCGTCTCGAACCCGGCCTCGGCGTGAATCGGCAAGAGCATGGCGAAACTAAGCACCACCATCCACACATATCGCTTCATTCATGTCCCTCCATCATTCGTTAGAATTGGAATTATTTTGTAATCATTATATACCCGAAATGAGGTGGGATGAACGACTGAAAAGGGCCTATTTTTCTGGGATGTACATCAGGACGATTTGCTCAAAAAGCGCAAGGCTTTCGATGCGAAGAATAGACAGAGACCGATGAGAAGCATCGCGCTCGCGAGCGTCCATAGAGGCTCCACTTCTAAAAGAAGCGCTTCCCCGGACAAACCGCCGAGCCGCCACGGCAGCCAGTCCCACTCGAGCCAACTGATGAGGAGCGACAAGACGAGATGGCCGCCGAGCGTGATGACGAGTGCGACGAGGCCACTTTCGAGCAAGGCCGCGAACAAGAAGAAAATCGAAAGTTGGACGACGAAATGGGCGATCAACAGCCCGGTCGACACGAGGAAGTCTGTCACATTGAACGTGTCGAAGAGGATGAACGTATAATACGCGGCCGTTCCTTGTGCGAGTAAAAGCGAGACGGTCGAAAGGAGCGTGTAGTGTCCCCATTTACTGACGACGATGCGCGTCGCCGGGATGTTCAATGATTTCAGCCAGGCGAGCGTACCGAGCGTCCGTTCTTGGCTGAACGTATGCATCGCCGACAACAGGACGACGAGCAGTCCGATTTGCCGTAACTGTTCACCAGCCGACAACAGCACCTCGGCCGGTGAAGGCGAGGGGATCTCGATGACGGCGCCTTCCGGCAAGTTGCCACCGGCTGCCAAAATGTCGGGTAAGAAGTAGAGCGTGAGCGGCTGCATCGCGGCGAGTAGCATGAGCGCGACAGGGACCCAAATGAGTCGTTTGTTGCGCCAAGACTCGTTCCACTCTTGTTTAAAGATGGCGGTCTTCATGCGTTCACCTCCAAGAAGAGTGACTCGAGCGACGGATGACCGACGTGGAGAGATTGGACACGCAAGCCACGTTCGAGGATTGTTCGCAAGATTGCTTGTTCCGTCACGTCTTTCGCTGACGTCTCGAGTTCCCACGACGTCCCGGAGCGCGTCACGCGGACGACGCCAGGTAGCGCTCGCCAAACGTCCTCGGTCGTCTCGTCAGCGAACAAGCGGAGTTGGATCGACGACTTCGACCCAAGTAGGTCCGTAACTGTGCCTTCCATAAGAAGCTTGCCTTGACGGAGCAACAACACCCAATCGCTCGCTTCCTCGGCATCCGGCAAGACGTGGGTCGAATACAAAATCATCCGCTCGCGTTTCAAATCACTCAACAGATCGAGCACCTCGCGACGGCCGCGTGGGTCGAGTGCCGACACCGGTTCATCGAGCAAGAGCAGTTCCGGATCGTGGACGAGCGCTTGGGCGATGCCGAGCCTTTGCCGCATTCCGCCAGAAAGTTGGGAAGCAGGTCGGTCGACCGGCTCGAGACCGACGCGGGCGAGCAGTTTCACGGGATCCGGTTTTGTTCCGGTCAGTTCGCCCGCGTAGCGAATCGTCTCGACAGGGGTGAGTGATGGATAGAGCGCCGGGCGCTGCGGCAAGTAACCGATGCGAATGCTGTCATGACCAATCAGTTTACCAGACGTCGGCGTTGTCACCCGAGCCATCATGTTGAGCAATGTCGTCTTACCGGCCCCGTTCTCGCCGAGGAGTGACGTACAGCCGGGACGGAGCGAGAAGCTGACGTCATCGAGCGCGGTGAACGTGCCGAACCGTTTCGTGAGATGGTCCACTTTCATCGTTTCGTCCGTCCCCAGAGGAAGTAGATGATTGGCCCGAGGATATTCATGAACAAGATGACGAGTAGCCACACCCACTTTGGCCCGTTCGTCTCATTTCGCTTAAATAGGTCGATTAACGCGAACGTCAGCAAGACGAGCTGTAAAATGAGTAGCGGCAATAAGATGAGCAATAACATGCCGGGGTCGTTTGCGATTTCCATGACAATCCCTCCTTAGTTTAAAAGTATTCTTTAATTCCATTCCACATATGGCGGTGAGTTCCTGTATCGGACACAAAAAATCCCTTTCTCGAAATGGAGAAAGGGATAGGCTCATTTGACGATGATGACAGGGGCGAGTGCCCGCTTGGCGAGCTTGTGGCTGACGCTGCCGAGCACGAACTCTTGGAACGCGTTCAACCCGCGCGACCCGACGACGTACTCGTACGGTTCGTGGTTGGCGTACTTGACGAGCTCGACGTCCGGTTCGCCACGGAGCTCGATGTACTCATACTCGACGCCTGCTGACTCAATCAAATCGAAGAGTGGCTGTAGCATCCGCTTTCGTTTCGTCTCGAGGTCGATTTTCCCAGTCGAGTTGAGCGCGGCTTCTTTTGACTCTTTCGCGCTGACGACATGAACGAGATCGATTGTAGCGTCTGACGCCTTGGCGAGTTGAATCGCTTTCTCAAGCGCACGTTTCGAGTGGGCAGATCCGTCTGCCGCGATAAATACCTTTCCCATACAAGTCCTCCTCTTTCACACAGTCTCTTTTTAGTATATGCGATTGACCAACATGACGGACAGCAAATTCATCAATGTCCGGCGTTCGCATCTTGTTGTTTCAAATGGAGTGCGAGCGTGTTGAGCAATTTTTCCGAGTCTTTGTTTAAGTTCAACAGTTCCGGCTCGATTCCGAGGGCACGGTATTTGAAGACGACTTTGTCGATGGCACCGATGGCCGAGTCATCCCATAGATGCGTGTTCGCGAAGTCGATCGTCACGTGTTTGATTCCGGCTTCCGTGTCTTCTTCGATGTCAAACCGGTTGACGAATTCGGACGTCGAGGCGAAGAACAGTTGGCCGTTCACGACGTAATGTGCCCGGTCTTGGTCAATTTTACGGTCGAGCTCGACTTTTGAGATCTTCGCTGCAAAGAGGATTGCCGCCGTCAAAATCCCGGCGAACACACCGATCGACAAGTCGTGCGTGATGACCGTCACAAGTACCGTGACGAGCATGACGACCGTGTCCGATTTTTGTGCCGTCCGCAGGCCTTTGAGCGAGCCCCAATCAAACGTCGCGTACGAGACGAAGAACATGACGCCGACGAGCGCGCCGACCGGGATGAGCATCAAGATGTCACTCATCGTCATGATCATGATGAACAAGGCGAGTCCGGCGACGAACGTCGACAGGCGGCCACGGGCACCGGACGAGACGTTGATGACCGATTGGCCGATCATCGCGCAACCTGGCATCCCGCCAAAGAAACCGGCGACGATGTTGGCGATGCCTTGACCTTTCGATTCGCGGTTTTTATTCGAATCCGTACCGGTCATGTCATCGACGATTTGTGCGGTCAGGAGCGACTCGATCAATCCGACGAAGGCGAGGGAGATCGAGTAAGGGAGGATGATCATCAACGTTTCAAACGTCAACGGGACGTTCGGAAATAAAAATTCCGGTAGCGTTGCGGAAATCGTCCCCATGTCGCTAATGTTTTTCGTCTCAAGCCCGAGCGTGACCGCCAAAATCGTCATGACGACGATGGCGACGAGCGGCGCTGGGATGACTTTGTTGATGCGCGGGAACAAGAAGATGATGGCGAGCGAACCGGCGATGAGCGCAAAGATGATCCAACTCTCCCCTTCAAAGTTCGTCAGCTGCGCCTGGAAGATTAAAATCGCCAAGGCGTTGACGAAGCCGACCATGACGGCACGCGGGATGAATTTCATCAACCGGGCGATGCCGAAGTAACCGAGTGCGATTTGAATGATTCCGGCGAGTATCCCGGCCGCCCCCCGGCGATCGAGATGACCATCGCGATGATGAACGAGGCATAGAGTCCGACCATCGGATCGACACCGGCGATGAGCGAGAACGCGATTGCCTCTGGGATGAGCGCGAGCGCGACGACGAACCCCGCGAGCACGTCGGCCCGGACGTTGCCGAGCCAATCTTGTCTTACTGTATTTAGTTTTTCCAAAAGAACACACCTCTCTATATTTTTGACTTTGACCTCCGAGTCTCACGAAGATCAAAATGCGTTTTATATGAAGAAAGTGTTCCTGCCGACACCTAGTTTCACAACGTCGTTTATCATACCCAACTTTTTCAGGAAAGACAATTGCTTCTCGTTAAAAACTATGTTAGTTTCATAACGTGAAGGTTATATAACGATATTGTTATACAGATAGGAGAATGAAGATGCATACAGCAGAAGAGTTGAGCAAGGTGCTCAAAGTGCTCGGCGACGCGACGCGTTTGACGATGCTCAAGCAGATGCAAGACGGCGAACAGTGCGCCTGCAGTTTCGTCGACTGCTTCGACATCTCGCAGCCTGCCATCAGCCGTCACTTGAAGATGATGCGGCAAGCGGGGCTTCTTTTGGAGCGTCGCGACAAACAGTGGATTCACTATCGATTGAACGAGACGAGCCCGTTTTATCCGATCGTCATCGAGTTATTGAACAACGTCGAGACGGACGTTGCGGACTGTGGCTGTGAGACCGAATGTGCCATTTAAGGGGGAAACGAAAATGAAACTAGAAGTGTTCGAACCGGCCATGTGCTGTCCGACCGGACTGTGCGGTCCGTCGATTGACCCAGAACTGACACGCATCGCGACCGTCCATTACGTGTTGAAACAACGTGGCTTTGACGTCGCGCGTTACAATCTCGCATCTGAGCCGAACCGCTTCGTCGAAAACGCGCATGTACAGGCCGAGATCGCGAAAGGGCTTGATACGCTTCCACTCACGCTCGTCGACGGGGCGATTCTTAAGCGCGGCGCCTATTTGACGAACGACGAGATTGCCGAACTGACGGGACTACCGGTCACGGCGTTCGCGAAACAAGACGGAGAGAAGCCGAAAGTGCGCATCACGCTCAAAAAATAAGGAGGATGCTTATGGACCGCTTTGATTTTCAGACGATCGAGCCGACCCGTTACGTGTTTTTGACGGGAAAAGGCGGCGTCGGCAAGACGTCGACCGCATCAAGTCTCGCGTTGACGCTCGCCGACCGCGGCAAGCGCGTCTTACTTGTCTCGACCGACCCGGCGAGCAATCTGCAGGACGTGTTCGAGATGGAACTTGACGAGACGCCGCGGACGGTGCCTGGCACCGCGCTCTCGATTGCGAATTTCGACCCGGAAGAGGCTGCCAAACAGTATATGGAACGCATGGTCGGACCGTATCGCGGCGTGCTCCCGGACGTCGCCATCCAGTCGATGGAAGAACAGCTGTCTGGCGCCTGTACGGTCGAGATTGCGGCGTTCGATCAGTTCACCGAGCTGTTGACGTCAGAACAGGCACGTGTGGCGTACGATCATGTCATCTTTGACACCGCACCGACCGGTCACACGTTGCGGTTATTGACGTTGCCGAGTGCGTGGGATGAATTTTTAGAGACGAATACGACCGGCGCCTCATGTCTCGGTCCGCTCGCAGGACTTGCCGATAAGCAAAACCAATATAAGCAAGCGGTCGAGACGTTGTCGAACGGAGCGGAGACGACGTTGCTGCTCGTTGCCCGCCCTGAAGTCTCGACGCTCGTCGAGGCGGCACGTGCCGCGACCGAGCTTCACGCCATCGGGATCGAGCGGATGCAACTCGTCATCAACGGCGTCGTCGCATTCGACGAAGGGACAGACCGCTATACGAAACGGTTCATCGAACGGCAACAACAAGCGCTCGGCGAACTTCCAGAAGCCGTCGCCCATCTCGAGACGTTCACGCTCCCGTATGCGTACGAGAACTTGGTCGGCGTGCCGGCGTTGCGTCGCTGGGTGAACGGGGAGACGGTCTCCATCCCGGACAAGACGTATGACGCGAGCCGTTACGGCTCGATCGATATGCTCGTCGATGCGATGGAAGCGGACGGACCGAACGTCGTCATGACGATGGGGAAAGGCGGGGTCGGCAAGACGACACTCGCCTCGCTCATTGCCGTCGCACTCAGCGAACGGGGCCATGCGGTCCACTTGACGACGACCGACCCGGCGGCGCACGTCGCCTTCACGATCGGCGAAGACGTGCCGTCGACGTTCACGGTCGACGCGATCGACCCGAAAGTCGAGATCGAGAAGTACCGGATGGACGTGTTCCGGGAAGCGGGCGAGATGACGGATGAGCAGCGTTTGATGCTCGAAGAAGATTTACGGTCACCGTGTACCGAGGAGATCGCCGTCTTCCGCGCCTTCGCGAGTCAAGTGGCGAAAGCGAAAGACCGCTTCGTCGTCATCGACACGGCGCCGACCGGCCATACGCTTCTCCTCTTGGACGCGACCGAGAGCTATCACCGGGAGCTCGAACGCTCGACTGGCATCGTCCCAGAAGCGGTGCGTGATTTGCTACCGAAGCTTCGTGACCCGAAACAGACGCACGTCGTCATCACGACGCTCCCAGAGGCGACACCGGTGTATGAGGCGGAACGGCTCGTCGTCGATTTGAAACGGGCCGAGATTCACCCGTTCGCCTGGGTCGTCAACCAATCGTTCACACCGCTCGACGTGACGAGCACACTACTGACGGCGAAAGTCGCGAGCGAGACGCAATGGCTCGACCGTGTGAGTAAGCAACCGCGCCCGACACTCCTGTCGTGGCAAGAACAACTGCCGGTCGGTTATCCGGCACTATCCCAACTACTCAAGGAGGAAGTCAAATGAAGGTGACAAATGAAGCAATCGACTTTATGAAAGCGGCGCTCGCCGAGGAAGAAACGAAATCGGTCCGCATCTGTATGGAGGCAGGGTGCTGTGGTCCGACGATTGGTCTCCATATCGCCGCGCCAGAAGCGACGGACGACGTGAAAGATTACGACGGCCTCATGTTCGCCGTTGCGAAAGACGCCGAAGCGATGGCGGAGAACGTCACCCTCGACGTCGAATCGACGGAGGACGGCGTGAGCCTCGTCCTTCGCGGTCTGCAACAAACTTGCTAACTAAACACAAATAGAGGTTATTGGAGGAACACATTGTGCAGTGGATTGCTAGTATCATTTTTTTAGTGACGCTTTTCCTCATCATCAAGCAACCGAAAGGCCTCGGCATCGGTTACTCGGCGATGGGGATGGCCGCCGTCGCCCTCATCACCGGCGTCGTCAATTTTGATGACGTCGGGACGGTCTGGGGCATCATTTGGAATGCGACGTTCACCTTTATCGCCATCATCGTCATCTCGCTCATTTTAGATGAGATTGGTTTCTTTGAATGGGCCGCGTTACATATGGCCCGTATCGCAAAAGGCGGCGGGGTGAAGCTGTTCGTCTATATCACGTTGCTCGGTGCGCTCGTCGCTGCGCTGTTCGCAAACGACGGGGCGGCGCTCATCTTGACGCCGATTGTCCTCGCGATGGTGCGGGCGCTCAAATTGCCGGACGCGGTCGTGTTGGCTTACGTCATGGCTTCCGGCTTCATCGCCGACACGGCGAGTCTGCCGTTCGTCGTCTCGAACCTCGTCAACATCGTCTCGGCTGACTTCTTCGGCATCGGGTTCGCCGAATACGCGGCCCGGATGGTGTTCGTCAACGTGTTCGCCGTCAGTGGAAGTTTGCTCGTCTTGTACTTGTACTTCAAAAAGGACATTCCGAAACACTATGATGTCTCGAAGCTCGTCGAACCGGCCTCGGTCATTAAAGACCATCGGATGTTCCGTATGTCGTGGGTCGTGCTCGCCCTGCTCGTCATTGGCTATTTCACGAGCGACATCGTCGGGTCCCCCGTCTCCATCGTTGCCGGGATCATCGCTTTGTTCTTCCTGATCATGGCGAACCGTTCACCGGCCGTTCGGACGAACACGGTCCTCCGCGGCGCGCCGTGGGCGATCGTCTTCTTCTCGCTCGGGATGTACATCGTCGTCTATGGTCTGCAAAACGCAGGACTGACACAAGTGCTCGCCAATTTCATCGACTGGTTCGCCGTCAACGCGTTCACAGCGACGTTTGGGATGGGCTTCTTAGCGGCCATCTTGTCATCGGTCATGAACAACATGCCGACTGTCATGATTGACGCACTCGCCATCGATTTGACGAATACGACCGGTCAGATTCGGGAAGCATTGATTTATGCGAACGTCATCGGATCCGACCTCGGTCCGAAGATCACCCCAATCGGCTCGCTCGCGACGCTGCTCTGGCTTCACGTGCTCCGGTCAAAAGGACTCAAGATTGGGTGGGGGCAGTACTTTAAAGTCGGAATTATCTTGACGATTCCGACGCTCACCATCACCTTGCTCGGCTTATACATCAGTCTATTACTTTATTAAGGAGAGTTTAATATGAAATTAGTCATCATCGGTTCAGTCGCTGCCGGGACATCGGTCGCGGCAAAGGCACGTCGGAATAACGAAGACGCACTAATCACCATCTACGACCGGGATTACGACATCTCGTACTCGGGTTGTGGCATCCCGTATTACGTCGGCGGAGAAGTCGAGTCGCGTGATGATTTGACACCGCGTGACGCGGCGTTCTTTAAGAAACGCTATCAGCTCGACGTGTTGACGCGCCATAACGTGACGGCGATTGACAAAGATGCGCAGACGATCATGGTCGAAAACCTCGAGACGGGAGAGACGTTCACGGACACGTATGATCGCCTCGTTCTCGCCACTGGCGCCTCGAGCATCATCCCGCCGATCCCGGGCGTCGATTCGGACAACGTGTTCCCGATTCGTAACATCCAGAACGCGGAAACGACACGACACTTCGTCGATGCGACGAGTCCGAAACATGCGACCATCATCGGGGCCGGGTTCATCGGGCTCGAGATGGCCGAGCAGCTCAAGCTGCGCGGTGTCGACGTCACGGTCATCGAACGCATCCCGCAAGTGATGCCGCCGCTCGACAAGGATATGGCGTGCCGCGTCGAGGACCATCTCGAGAAGAACGGCATTGAGCTCCTGCTCGGCGAGACGGTGACGGAACTCGTCGGGGACGGGCACGTCGAACGTGTCGTCACGAAGAGCGGCAAGACGATTGACACCGATCTCGTCATCCTGTCGGTCGGCGTGCGGCCGAACACGGAACTCGCCAAGTCCATTGGCGTCAACATCGGCGAGACGGGTGCAATCGCCATCAACGAGCGGATGGAGACGAACGTCGAGAACGTGTACGCGGCCGGTGACGTCGCAGAGAGCTTCTCACTCGTGACCGGGAAGCCGATTTGGCGTCCGCTCGGTTCGACGGCGAACAAGATGGGCCGTGCCCTCGGCGACTTGTTGACGGGCGGCGACCTCGAGCATCGCGGCATTCTCGGAACGGGTATCTTCAAAGTGTTCGGTCAAGCCGTCGCGCAGACGGGTCTCTCAGAGCGTGAGGCGCGTGAGCTCGGTTATGATGTCGAAGTGCTCCACAACACAAAACCGGACAAGCCGGCCTATATGGGCGGGAAAGACTTGACGATTAAAGCGATTGGCGACCGGGCGACGCGTCAGTTGCTTGGTGTTCAAATCGTCGGTTTCGAAGGGGTCGACAAACGAATCGATGTCTTCGTCACGGCGATGACGTTCAAGGCGAAAGTCGATGACTTGTTCCACCTCGACCTCGCCTACGCGCCACCGTTCTCGACGACGAAAGACCCGGTCATGTACACGGGCATGGCGCTCGCGAACAGCATGAACAAATCGGCGCGTCTGATTACACCGGCTGAGCTGCAGAAGCGAATCGATGCAGGTGAGGACATGCAAATCATCGATACGCGGAAAGCGGCACAGTTCGAGAAGGCATGCGTCGACTGCGCCGTCAACGTGCCGCTCGGTGATTTACGTGCGGCGGCGAAAGACATGGACAAGAACAAGCCGACCGTCGTCTACTGCAACGGCGGCGTGACGGGGAACGCGGCGCAAAACGTGCTTCGTAACCTCGGCTTCACCGACGTGTACAACTTGTCAGGCGGCAACAAGAACTATCAGTTGTTCAAGAAATACGGAAATTAAGTCAGACGGCGTCCGAGTGATTCGGGCGCCGTTTTGTTTATAAAGAAGGATCTGGCGCATCGTCCTTTGGCGCCTTCGCTTTCCTAGGGCAAGCAGGGAGCCGCATCGCTGAACGCTGCTGGGTCTCCCTTTGCTTGCGATTTCCTAAGGAGTCTCCGGCGCCACGGACGATGCGCTCGAACGACCGTCAACTAATCGACGAAAGCGAACTAACCCCAGTGCCGTGCACTGGGGTTAGTTCGCTTTCAATTCTTTCCACTTGCCGAGACGGTTGCGACCGCTCCGTTTGGCGACATATAACCCGACATCTGCTTTCTTGGTCAGTTGCGCAGACGTGACGACTTTCGCCTCCGACGTGCTCGCAATCCCGATGGAGACGGTGACGTCAATCGGGGATCCGTCCGGTAAAACGAACGGGGTCTCGGCGATTTGACGCAAGTAGCGTTTACCGATGACGAAACCTTGGGACAGGTTACAATCAGATAAGAGCACGGTAAATTCTTCCCCGCCGTTTCGGCAGACGTCGTCGTCACTGCGCGCCGTGTCGTTCAAGCGTTTGGCAAGTTCGACTAAAATGACATCCCCCGCGTCATGGCCGTATGTATCGTTGATTGACTTGAAGTGGTCAATGTCGAGTAAAAGCAAGGCAACGTCTTGCGTCCCGGTGAACACTTCTTCGTCGACGCGTTTCATCTCTTCTTCGAAGCGACGGCGGTTGCCGGTTCCCGTAAGCGCGTCTGTGAACGCCGCTTCCTTGTATTGGGAGATGAGCCGCTCCGACCGTTGCATCTTATGGATGCCGCCGTAAACGATATGAAGGACGAATCCGGCAGCGTACCCGATTGTGAGGAAGGCGAGGAACGTCCAAATATATGTCTCGGCCTGATCATACGTGTAAAAATTTAGCAGGGAAAAGAGCGTGATGAAACCGAGACTGATGCCGTTGACGATGCGGATATCTCGGGCCGGGATGATGCGTTCACGAAAATGCAGGAACGCGACAGAAACAAGGGCCGCGAGCGAATAATCCAAAAATGCGATCAACAAGAGCGTCTCCGATAAGATGAACGGCAAGACGAGAATACTCGCGACATACGTGATCCGCACGCCTGATAGGCCAAAGTAAAGAGCGGCGATGATGATGGGCACGAAGCCGTATTGAAAGTCGGCTTGAGCGTTCCACAACACGCCGTGTAGCGTAATGAGGACGGAAAGGCCGGCTAGTAAAAATGAGATGGTGACTTGACGCCGGAGCGGGAGCTTCGTCGTGAAGCCGAGGCGCGTGAGCCGGGAAATGATATAAAGACCAGCGAGCAATAGGCTCGCATTGGCGACCAAATTATTGATGAGCTGTGTCAGTGACATATGGTGAACCATCCTCCTCTCCTTTCTATATACAGTCCATTTCTCCCAAATTGCAATCGTTTTTTAATTGGTAAATCGAGGTGGTTTGCCAACCGTTGGCGCGAAGTGGCAGAGCTTAGGTGCTTGATTAGAAAAACATTGAATTCAAGGAAGGAAACGTTTACAATTTTTGTGTAAGCGTTTTCTCAAATTTCATGCTACAAGGAGGGACCCACATGGTCAACAAACAATGGAAACCCGTATGGGCAGTTGTGCTAACGTTTGCACTAATTCTGTCAATGTTTCCGATGTCAGCGTCAGCCCTCGATAAAGGAAAGTCGACGTTAGTCGTCGTCCACTATCAAGAGGCGCCTGGCAATCAGACGGATTGGAACTTATGGCTTTGGGCGAATGGCCCAGATTATTTCCCAAACAAAGGCTTCGCCTTCAACGGTGAGGACGACTTCGGCAAGGTGGCGGCCTACGAATTCCCGGTCGATTCACCGGAACGACTCGGTCTCATCGTCCGCACGGACAATTGGGACAAAGACAAAGGGTCTGAGAACGACCGCTTCATCACGAGCGACATGATTAAAGACGGCGTCGCCGAAGTGTGGATCAAGTCGGGGGACTCGAAGATTTACACGTCGAACCCGGACGGGGACACGGCGAAGACAGAAGTCGACATGAAAGTACACTATTTCCGCTATGACAATACATACACGGACTGGGGCCTTTGGACTTGGCCGGACGGCGGAGACGGCCAGAGCATCGCGTTCGACGAGACGGACGAGTTCGGCGCCGTGGCGAACGTGAAGTTCGCGAATCCGGACGCGAAAAACCTGATCGGTCTCATCACGAAAAAAGGTGAGTGGGCCGAGAAAGACGGCGAAGACCGTTTCGCCCTCAGCACGGCGAAAGAGATTTGGCTCGTCGAAGGCGAGTCAACGATTTACTATTCGGAGCCTGAAATCGATCGCTCCCCGAAAATCGTAGGATTCGAGGCGACGACGTTCCGCGCGGCGAAGCTCACGCTCAACCGCGCGATCGATGCATCCTTCGCGAACGAACTGAAGATTAACGGGGCGAACGTGAAATCAGTCGAGGTGACAGGTGACAAATCGGTCACGGTCCACTTCAACGAGGACATCGATTTGACGAAAGTCATCACGGCGACGCACCCGACGTTCGGGGAACGCGTGCTCCAAGCGGGCGACGTGCTCCGTTCACCGGAGTTCGACGCGAAGTATGCGTATGACGGCAAGCTCGGCGTCACGTACCAAAAGTCGAAGACGAACTTCGTCTTATGGGCCCCGACAGCTCAAGACGTCAAACTCGAACTTTGGAACATGCCGAAAGACCGACCGGCAAACGATCAAGACATCAAGAAAACGATTCAAATGAAGCGTGGGGAACGCGGCACCTGGATCGCAGAAGTACGCGGTGACCTCGACGGCATCGGCTACACGTATAACGTTAAGCACGCTTCAGGCAGCGTCCGTGCGGTCGATCCGTATGCGACAGCAGTCGGCGTGAACGGCGACCAAGGGGTCATCGTCGACTTGAAAGAGACGAACCCGAAACGCTGGAACAACATGAAACCACAGTTGAAGCAATCGACGGACGCGATCATTTACGAGACGCACGTCCGGGACTTCTCAATCTTCGACGTGACGTCGAACACGTACGACTCAGGCATTCGCCATAAAGGCAAATACCTCGGTGTCGTCCAACCTGGTACTCGCTTGATTGAGAATGGCAAGAAGACGAACACGAAGACAGGGCTCGACCACGTCAAAGATTTAGGCGTGACGCACGTCCAGTTTATCCCGGTGTACGACTATAACACGGCATCGGTCGATGAGACGAACCCGGACGCGAAATACAACTGGGGTTACGATCCGAAAAACTATAACGCGCCGGAAGGGTCGTATTCGACGAACCCGTATGATGCGAAAGTTCGCATCACGCAATTGAAAGAGATGATTCAAGGGCTCCACGACCATAACTTGCGCGCGGTCATGGACGTCGTCTACAACCATATGTTCGATGCCCAGGCGTCGAACCTTCACAAAATCGTTCCAGGCTATTACTACCGTTACACGGCAGGCGGCGATTTCGCGAACGGGACTGGCGTCGGAAACGACACGGCCTCGGAGCGAAAGATGATGCAAAAGCTCATCGTCGACTCGACGGTGTACTGGGCAACCGAGTATAAGTGGGACGGGTTCCGCTTCGACCTCATGGGTATCCATGACGTCGACACGATGAACAAAGTCCGCCAAGCGCTCGACAAGGTCGACAAGTCGATCCTCGTCTTCGGCGAAGGCTGGGACCTCGGCACACCGCTCGACCCGGCATTGAAAGCGAACCAAAAGAACGCCTACAAGATGCCAGGCGTCGCGCACTTCAACGACAACATCCGTGACGGCTTGAAAGGCAGCGTCTTCATCGACACGGACAACGGCTTCATCAACGGCAAAGACGGCCTTGAGAACCGCATCAAGACCGGCATCGTCGGGGAAATCGATTACAACGCGGACATCAAAGGCTTCACGAAACAACCGACACAAGCGATCACGTACGTCGAAGCGCACGACAACCACACGCTCTGGGACAAGCTAGAGCTCACGAACCCGGAGACGTCGGAAGCGGACCGGACGAAGATGCACCGTCTCGCCTCGAGCATCCTCTTGACGAGCCAAGGGACGACGTTCATCCACGCCGGCCAAGAGTTCATGCGGACGAAAGAAGGCGACCACAACTCGTACAAGTCGCCGGACCGAATCAACCAGATGGATTGGAAACGCGCCGCCGACCGGAAGGCGGACGTCCAGTACATGAAAGGTTTAATCGAGATGCGTAAAGCCAACCCAGGCCTTCGCATGACGGACGCGAAAGACGTCAAGAAAAACGTCAAGTTCTACCGTTCTGAGCCGAACGTCATCACGTACTTGATTGACGACAAGGCACCAGGCCAGAAGAAAGATTTGTTCATCACACATAACGCCAACGCGAAAACGGTCAAAGTGAAACTCCCGACTGGGCAGTGGAACGTGATCGTCGACGGCAAGCAGGCAGGCACGAAGACGATTAAACGCGTCTCGGGCTATGTCGAGGTGCCGGCGTACGCGACGGTCGTGGTGAAACAACCATAATCTCTAGACCACGGTTATCCGTGGTCTTTTACTATGGATAAAAAATATGCATATCCGTTTAAATAATTCAGTTGATGCACATCTCCCAAGTTCTATAAGATGAGAAAGACAGATATGAAGAGGAGATAGACATGATGGTACAGGCAGCACGAGACTTTTTCTCACAATTGACAGGGGACCAGACGGAACGATGGATGGAAGTGGAGTCGGAAATCAATCGGACGGGCACATATACGCTGACGACCGAAGAGTTGACGGAAGGGGCGAAGCTCGCCTGGCGCAACTCGAACCGTTGCATCGGCCGACTGTTCTGGCAGACGCTCCACGTGCGTGACGCCCGGGAGGTGACGACGTTTGACGAGGTGTTCGACGCGCTCGTCGCGCATCTCCGTTTCGCCACGAACGGCGGCAAAATCCGCTCGACGATGACCGTTCTCCCAAACGAATTTCGTCTTTTGAACAGCCAGCTCGTCCGCTACGCCGGCTATGAGACGGCGGAAGGGATCATCGGCGACCCGTTGTCGCTCAACATGACGAGACAAGCCGAACGACTCGGATGGCGCGGTGCCGGGACGGCGTTTGACGTGTTGCCACTCCTAATTACGGACGGGCAAGACGTACGGTTGTACGAATTGCCGGACGATGCGGTGCTCGAGGTCGAGATTCGCCATGACGACTACGACTTGTTTGACGGGCGGACCATCAAGTGGCATGCGGTCCCGGCCATCGCCGATATGGAACTAGAAATCGGAGGACTCCGTTTCACGTCGGTGCCGTTCAACGGCTGGTACATGGAAACCGAGATTGGGGCGCGCAACTTGGCCGACGCCGACCGTTATGACTTGCTTCCGCTCGTCGGTGCGTCGCTCGGGCTCGACACCACGAAAGAGCGGACGCTTTGGCGCGACCGCGCGCTCGTCGAGTTGAACGTCGCCGTCTTGCAGTCGTTCGAGCGGTCCGGCGTGACGATCGTCGACCATCATACGGCGGCCAAACAGTTCAAGCGGTTCGAGAAGAACGAGACGGACGCGGGACGTGACGTCACGGGGCAGTGGAGCTGGCTCATCCCGCCGCTCTCACCGGCCGCGACGCACGTGTTCCATCAACATTATGAGGACCGGGTCATGACACCGAACTTGTTCGCCCGTTCCGGCTGCCCGTTTTCCTCGTTTCAAGCGAAGCCAAAAGAGGAATTGAAAGGCTAGAACCGAAACGAAAGGATGATGAACGTGGCAGTCCCAATCTGGAAGCGTGCCGTCGCCAGTCAAATCGACCAACTCATTTTTCAGACACCGGCCAAACTGATTGAAAAATCGATTCGCAAAGCAATTTGGCCTAAAAAAGAAGTGAAGCGTTATTACTTACCGACGCTCGTCACAATCGCCGGAGAAGTATACTTCCTCTTGAATCGGAACGGCCAGACGATCGGTGACCAGGTCGTCGGCATCAAAGTCGTCAGCCAAGACGGCCGTCCGCTCTCGCTCGAACAAGTCGTGAAACGGACGCTCTATAAGGACGTCGTCTACCCGGCGACGCTCGGGCTCCCACTCCTCCGGGCGCTCCAACAGATGAAGTCGAACAAGGACGTCGAACTCCCGCACGACGAGTTCGCCCACACGAAACTGATTTCGACAAAATGACTCGGGCAGGGCGATGCGAATCGTCCTGCTTTTTTTCATCAGGCAAGTGGCGCCTGAAATCATGTATAATGAGAGAAGACAAATTAGAACGACCACTGGAGGACTTGTACTTATGACAAAAATCGCATGGATCACAGATAGTATGGCCAACTTCTCGAAAGAGGAGGCGGCGACGCTCGGCGTCGAGATCGTCCCGATTCAATTGATCGTCGACGGCAGCGGCTATAGCGAGACGGACTTGTCGCTTGAAGACTTGCATCGCTATATGATTGAACAAAAGAAAGAGGCGAAGACGTCACAACCGATCTTCGGTGACTTCATCGCCCGCTATGAGCGGCTGAAAGAAGACGGCTACGACTGCGCCATCGCCGTCCATTGCTCGAACGGGTTGAGCTCGACGGTGAAAAATTCGAGCGCAGCGGCCGAAGCGGCCGGTTTCAAGGTGTTCACGGTCGACTGCCACGCCGCGCTCGAGGCGCAACAAGAGCTCGTCCGCCTTGGACGTGCCGCTGAAGAAGAAGGGAAGTCTCCAGAAGAGATCGTCGCCTTGCTCGAGGCGTGGCGCGACAAGAAGAACTTCTTCATGATTATCGGCAACATGGAGACGATGCGCCGTGGCGGCCGTGTCTCGTCAGGCGAGCTCTTCCTCGCCAACATCTTGAACATCAAGCCGATCATCACGCTCGATGAGACGGGGAAAGTCATCCCGTTCAAAAAGGCACGCTCGCTCAAGAAAGCGTACGCCGAGATGGTGACCGAGCTCGAACGCCGTCACGCCGCGAACGGGGTGAAAGACAACCGTGTCTTCGTCCAGACGGCGCTCGCTCCGTCGATGCAAGACGACCTCGTCGCGCTCATCGAATCGAAACTGCCGACACTTGATGTCGTGCGCACGCGCTTCTGCCCGTCGATCGCGGTCCATGCCGGCTTCGAGACGGTCGGTGTGCTCTGGCTCGACGCGTAACGGAAGGAGGGATGGATATGGAAAGCGTGACGACCCTTGACGCCTTGAACGAACGGATCAGAGAAGCGGACCAGCTCCTCGTCTACGTCTCGCACCCGGGATGTAGCGTCTGCCATGCGCTCAAGCCGCAAGTCGAAGACATGCTGACCGCGTTCCCGCAAATCGCATCCGTCGCGGTCGATTCGGACGAAGTGCCCGACATCGCCGGCGCGTACTCGATTTTCACCGTGCCTGTCGTCTTATATTTCATGAACGGAAAAGAGATACTCCGCCGGGCCCGGTTCGTGCCAATCGGCGAGTTGACCCACCAACTTGAACGAATTCAAGACATGCGTAAGTAATCCGCAGGCAGACGCCTGTGGATTTTTTTTGATTGTCGCACCATCTCATCGGGAAATGGTAAGAGAGTCACGTCGGACGGTGAACTACTCGCCACTTATTTGCTTCGCAAATTGAAGTGGGAGCTTCTTGGGAAGAACGTACTTTTATTAGCTACGTTTATTTACCAAGCTCGTCGGGTGGTTCCCACCCTGAAGAGCCGTTAGTCAGCTAACATCAGAAGATTGATGCTCGCGTTGATGTCACGGTCATGATGCGCGCCACAGGCACACGTCCATTCTCGGATGTCCATGGTCTTCATCTCGCCTTTTTCGCCGCAAGAAGAACAGATTTGAGTAGAAGCAAACCATTGATCTGCCTTGATGAGCGTCCGTCCGTAGAACTTGCACTTGTATTCTAGCTGGCGGACGAACTCGTACCAACTGACGTCGGCGATCGATTTGGCGACCTTGTGGTTCTTCATCATGTTCTTCGATTTTAATGTCTCCACGACGATGACTTGGTTCTCGTCAACGATACGTTTTGACAACTTATGAAGAAAATCTTTGCGTTGATTTGCGATCTTCTCGTGTTTCTTGGCGAGGATCAGCTTGGCCTTCTCTCGATTTTTACTCCCAACCTTCTTGCGAGACAAAGCGCGCTGCGCCTTCTTGACCTTCTCTTCTGACTTGCGAAGAAAGCGAGGGTTGTCGATCTTCTCAGAAACCATCTCGTCATTTGTCATGATGGCGAAGTGTTCCAGCCCGAGGTCGATACCCACTTTGTTTTTAGCAGGAATCCATTCTTCTTCCTTTTGGTCTACAAGAATAGAGACGAAGAACTTGCCTGTCTTCGTCATCGAGACCGTCGCAGACTTGATGATCCCCTCGAAAGGACGATGTTGTTTGAACCGCACGAACCCCACCTTAGGGAGTCTCACCTTCCCGTCCTCGATCCGGACGCTCCCGTTCTGATTGTTGGTCGTGTAGGAGGCGCGGTCGCCGTGCTTCGATTTGAACTTCGGGAACCCGACAGACTTGTCGCGGAAGAAGTTGGCATACGCCTTGTTCAAGTCCATCTGGGCGTTCGCCAGGGATAGACTGTCGACCTCTTTCAAGAAAGGGAACTCGGGCTTGTACTTCGCCGGGGTCGGGAGCTTCTGCTTCGCGTCAGGGTTCAGCCTCGACTCTTCATATAACCGGATCCGTTCCTCGAGCATCTTATTGTAGACGAAACGGACACACCCGAATGTTTTCATGAAATGTTCTTGTTGTGGCTTTGTCGGGTATAGTCGAAACTTGTACGCCTTCAGCAAAGTGATCACTCCTCTCCTTGTTTTTCGATGTAGTGCTTGATGACGTCGATCGTCGCACCACCGGTCGTCACGAGGCAGTAGCTCCGGGACCAGAACATCTCTTTCCACAGTTGCTTCTTGACGTGCGGAAAGTCTCGTTTGATCAGTCGGCTGCTGGCGCTCTTGTAGGCGTTCAGAAACTTCGACATCTCTGTGTTCGGGTGAGCCTTGAACAACACATGGATATGGTCGCCGTCATGATTCCATTCGGTCAGTGTGATACGGTATGACGCGCCGATCCGTTCGAACGTCTGTCTCGCGAACCCCGAGACTGCGTCGTCGATCACCTTGCGTCTGTATTTGACCACCAAGACGAGGTGGTAATTCAGAAGGAAGACTGAATGTTTGTTTGTATCCATTTTCATTGATATATCAGTCCTTTTGATTGGTTACACTGATTGTATCAAACAATTGTAATCCTGCCAAGACGGGCGATTCATCTCCCACCTACGCTGGGCTTCGCCCCAAGACACTTAGAGGAGGGAGAATTCTCGCATAATTTAGTTAAACTCGGGCTTGCCCCGCAAGAGCCGCAATGGGCGCACGTCACGTTACCGCTCACCGTGAGCGGCTTCTCGACCGGACCGCTCACCGTGAGCGGCTTCTCGACCGGACCGCTCTATGGCGGGGGCAGGTGGTTCGAGATTGAAGTCGATGTCCTGACCTCAGAAATCACCGTGCAAGTCGAGGGGAGTCGAGCGGTCATCCTGCTAGCCGACGGGACGTCCATCAAATCGTATTACGACGCCATCGTCTGGGCGCTCGAGTCGTCTGGCGTCACGGTCAGGATCAATTCGAAATCGCAAGAGATGGCCGAGACGTGGTGGCTCGACCGAAACGAGACGCCGCTCGCCTATGACGCCGATGCGGCGCAAAAAGGACTCCAGTTGTTCCGTGATGCGGCAAGGGAACAAGCAATGTTCCTCGCCCCGCTCCGGTGCCGGAAAGTGATGCCGGCCTTGTTCTGGGGCACGTTCGACGTCTCGTCGCTCATCGTCTATAACGCACACGAACCGTTCCCGAAAGATTTGGTCATCGAGCAGGCGGCGTTTGACGAGCCGATGATTGAGTTCGGCTTTTGGCTCGGGGATGCGTCCGTCGACGTGCCGACATTTTTCATTTTGCCGTATCCGTTCCAATATAAGGAACTCCCGTCGGAGCGGCTACAACCGGCGGACGCCTACTATGACGCGGCGATGAGCGAATGTTTCTTGTCACTCGAACATACATCGGACGGGGACGTTCAGGCTTTCTTCCGTACGTCGTTCGATTTGTTGAGCGAGCGGCTAGGGTGGGAAGGATGCGACCATTATTTTTTACCGCTCAAGATGCCCGAGCAATCGCAACAAGAGCCCACGGACGAAAGTCCGTGAGCTCTTGTTTAGTTTAATGTGCGATAGCGCGTCGTTCGACCGTTTCCGACGCGGGTCACTTTTCGTTCGGCAATCAACTGTTCGATGAGTTTTCGGACAGTCCCTTTACTTTTATTTAAATAAGCTTCGAGTTCTTTTGTCGTGAATTCAGACCGTTGACTGAGCCAGTGTTCGAGTTCGTTTTCGTCAGCGTCTGGTGTCGTTCGTTTTTGTTTAGGCAACGTCATGACAAAAGCGTTCGGACTCGTAGTCCAGTATGGTCGTTCGAGACTTTCTTTGTAACTTTCTTTGATTCGTTGTAACCCGGTGCCGTAACTTTCAATCCATTTCAGTCGATACAATACATTGGCCAACATTGGATTTCGGCTTTGGGAAATACCTAAATCAATATCTTCGAGCGTTAAGCCTTTTACGAGTCCGCCTACCGAGACGATTTCGATTCGGTTTTGGAATAAATGAATCAACGTACTGCCACTAAAACTATAATCGCGATGTGTGACGGCGTTTACAAGAGCTTCTCGCAAAGCAGGGCTCGGATAACTCTCGGTCTCGATTCGATTTAACCCGACAAAGCGTGCTGACGTTGCATTGTTTAGGCTGAGGTACTCATAGACGGATTCGACTTGTGCAAGAATGGAGCCGCTAAATTCTTTGCGATCTTGAAATTCTAGTTTGTCATTTCCTAGGTAGCGAGCACACTTGATTGAGTGTTCACATTGGTCAGAAAGAAGAAGTCCTAAATTTGTGTAATAATCATCATCGGTCAAGAGACCGAGTGTACGCTGTTGCTCCGCGCCAAACTTGACTTTGGCTTGATTGAAAACGTGAGAAGCTTCCTCAAAAGTCAAATCTTGTTTTAGGCTACGCATCGTTTCAAAGTTCGTTCCATCCGACTCGATAATCATTTGACGAATGTTTTCTTCCGATGCATTAGTCACAGATGTACCGTACCGGATGAAGACACCCGACGATTTCATGCCTTTCTTTTTCAAATGATATGGGCGTCTTGTCCCTCGGGACACAGCTATTTTTATGACCTCTTTTTCGTCTAGTTCTATAACTTCTAGATATAAGTGGACAAGAATATCTGGTTGAATGTTGTCATGCATTTTGTTTGAAACTGCTTCGAGTGTTTTATGCGCGTCAGGGACACCGGTTACTGTCCCATCATCTTCAATCCCGATATAAAGGACGCCGCCCTGCGTATTGGCAAACGCAATTACTTCATGAACGACAGCGTCAGTAAGTTCTCGTTTGAACTCAACCGTAGGCGATTCTTTCATAGGATTCACCTCTAATCTATTATTTGTATAGATAAATTATAATCGATTATAATCGATTAATCAAAAAAGATTGATTTGGATGGAAGTCCAAATCAATCATCTAAATTAGCCTTCTGTTGTCTGCGGTACGAGGTAAATCAAGCCGAACGGGTTGTGGAGCAAGTTGTCAATCGACGTGCGTTCGTCTTCACCCATCTCGACCGTGAACGTTCTGCCGTCATCGAAGGCGAAGCTGTCGCCGTCGCCGAACATCGAGCCACCTGAAATCAAGTGGAAGTTGAACGAATGGATGACGTGAATCGCATCTTCGACGTCAAGCGTCGACGGGACGGCGACGTCGGCTTGACCGAACGCTTTCATGCCCCACGACATGTAGGCCGTCTCCTCTTCAGTGATAGCCGTGAGGAGCGAGTAGTCGAGGGCGAGGTCTTCTTCTTTCGACTCTTGCCACTCCTCTTTCGAGTAGGCGACGCCTGCCGTCTCGACCATGACACCGAGGCCGCCCGCGTTCAAGAGCGCGTTCGCCGCACGACGGGCCGCCGCGATGTCCGACACGTCGTTCACATCGACGATCAAGTAGACGATGTGCGTGTGACGGGCCAGTCCTTTCGCGATTTTTGGCGTGAAGCCGCTCGTGCTCGCATGAATCATCGCCTCGGCGAGCGCCGGGTCGCGTTCGATGACCTCGACCGTGAACGCTTTACCGGTCTCGTCTTCAAGTAGCAATAGACCTGCCATCGTGTAGCCTTCGCTATGTAAACTGATTTGTTCGTTGACTGCCTCGGCCGATGACCAGTTTCCTGGGATGGCGAGCAACACTTGTGTACGGTTCATATGAATCATCCTTTTCTGCAAATAGTCAGGCCCCTCATGCGAGAGGCCCGGTCTCTTCTCTTATTATGCCCTATTTCGGGACAAATTATTCTTGATACGTCTTCAATACTTCTTGGAGCGGGATATTGTCGATTTTGCGGCGGCTGATGAACGTGCTCGCGAAGAAGAGGAGCGTCACCGCGCCGAGCGTATACACCAGGTACATCCATTCGAACTCGAGCGGCAGGACGAGTCCGTAATCTTGTGCGAACAAGACGATGATGAGCCGAAGGACGAGGAGCGCGATCGGGATACTGAGGAGCGCCGAGACGAGCGCATAGACGAAATAGCTGTCGAGAATCATCGATCGGACCTCACGTCGGTCGTAACCCATCACTTTCAAGAGCGAGATGACGTAATAGTTTTTTTCGACTGTGAGCGCGGTCAGGACGAACAGGATGCTGAACGCGATTAACGCGGAGCCGCCGATCATGACGTTCATCATGAAGTTCATGTATTCGTTAATCGATTTGGACTGGTCGATCAAGCTGTCACGCGACAAAATCGTCGGATAGTCGGTCTCGTCCGGTCGTTCGGTCGCATAAATACCGTTGAACAAGTCGCGTGACGTCCCGTCCGACAACTGTTCGCTGAGCGCTGTGCGGGCCAAGTAGACGATGTCACCCGCGTACTCGTCGGCGATGCCGCGAACCGGATACGACAACGTCTCGTTGTCAAGGGCGACCTCGAGCGTGTCCCCGGCCTCGAGACCGAGCTTCAAGGCGAGCGAAGCGCTCACGATGACCTCGTCTGAGGCGGGCGTCAAGTCGTTCCCGTCTCGGTCCGTCAGTCGATAGAGCGTGGCCGTGTCGTCGAGTCCTTTCAGCGTGACGAGCTTGTCTTCGACGAACGCGAACGGATAGGTGAGGAACGGCTCTTGCCCGTCGCGAAGCGTAGGTTGCGTCGTCGTGTACGCCTCGTACGCGTAGTCGGCCTCGTTCAACTCGCCGACCGTCATCCGATCGACCGCCCCGTTCATCATGAGGGCGAAGACGATAAGGAGCGTCGAGAAGAGAGTGCCGAAAAAGAAGATGATGAAGCTGCCCGTGCTCTTGACGGCGTATAAATATTTGAACTTCGTCTTACCGCGTGCGTTTCGAAGCAGACGGCTGACGATGCGGCTGAGACGGTTGAGCGACACGTTGTCGCGAGGTGAGAGGAGCGCGAGCGCGCTCTCACCCATCAATTTATAAATGACGGCCCCGGCGACGAGCGTGAAGAAGAGGAGCGGGGCGAAGACGGCCGTGAGAAAGACGAGCGGGCTTTGGGCGATGGTGATGGACGGCAATAGATAAAAATCGAGATATAGGTCTTTGAGCGGGTCGGCGAAATAGAGGCCGAGGAAATAGCCGACGACGAGCATGACGGTCGCGAACAGCAAGATGAGCACCAAATACGGTAGGGCGATTTGGCGTCGACTGTAACCGATCGCTTTCAACAGGCCGATTTGACCGCGCTCGGCCTCGAGCATGTTCGAGATCAAGATGGCGACGATGATGACGGCGATGGAGACGATGAAGAGGCTCAAGCCGAGCGCCATCGCTTTACCGGACGAGATCTCACTATAGATGGCGCCACTACGCATAATGTTTTCCGTCTCCATGACCGAGATGACGAACGGGAGGTCGACGTCCGTTTGGACCGTCTCGTCCGTGACGCCTGCGAGACGGAACGATTCCGTCCCGCTCAGCGTTTCGTAAGCCGAATCCGTCATGAGCAGGAGCGTCTGCGTGCCCGGGTCCAGGTTGAAGAAGTTGTCGTCAAAGAGCGGCAACGTATAGTCCGGGAACAAGACGAACCCGGTCACCGTGAACGGTGACCCGAGGTCGATCGTGTCGCCGATGTCGATCCCGTTCTTTTCGGCTGACTTCGTATTGATGGCGACCTCGTCGTCCGCGCTCGGGGGTCGACCGGCCTCGAGGTAGGACAGGTTGATCGTGTCCGCGTCTTTTAAGACGAGCCCACGATGCTCCTTGCCGTCGAACGTGAAGTTGAACAACTTCGAGGAACGGAGTTCGAGCGTCACATCGCCCATCTCACGCACGATGGCATCGATGCGGGAATCGATTAGCGCTTCGAAGGCCGCCTCGTCGTCACGTTTCAAGTCGGCGAGCGTGTACCGGCCAGCGGCGATGAAATCAGCGAGCGCCGGTGTGGCCGCCTCCTCCTCGGTGACGCGGTTGAGCATCTCGACGGCGAAGTCTTCCTGATTCGACGAGGCGAGATATTCCTCGGTCGGCACTTCGATGCCGCTGATGCCATAGAACATCATCGTGTACGTGAGCGAGCTCATGACGATGATGACGGCGATGGCGAGGAGTTGCATCCATTTGCCGGCGAGCGTCTTCCATACGTTTTTATACAGCATCTGTCTCACCCCCAGTGGATGTCACGAGCGGCTTGTTTGACCGGGTTGTGCGTCAGTTCGACGATGCGGCCCGAGTTCATCTTGATGACGTCGTCGGCCATCGCCCCGATGCCGGTGTTGTGCGTGATGACGACGACCGTCTTGCGGTATTTCTCGTTCAAGCGTTCGAGCAGCTCGAGCACTTTCTTCGAATTGTCCTCGTCGAGCGAGCCCGTCGGTTCGTCGCAAAAGACGATGGACGGGTTTTTCGCAAGGCTCCGGGCGATGGAGACGCGCTGTTGCTCCCCGCCGGACAGTTGATACGGATATTTATCGCGAGCGCCTTTCAGTCCGACTTGGTCGAGTAACTCGTCAATCGGGAGCGGGTCGTCCGTCAAGTCGGCGCCGATTTGAATGTTCTCATAGACGGTCAAGTTTTGGAGCAGATTATACTGTTGGAAGATAAAGCCGAGGTGGTCACGTCGGAACGCCGTCATCTGTTCCGGGGTGAGGTCGGTCAGGACGATGTCGTCGAACGTGATCGTACCGGATGTGACCGTGTCGAGACCACTGATGACGTTTAAGAGCGTGCTCTTACCGCTCCCGCTCGGTCCTAAAATGACGACGAACGCCCCGTCCTGAATCGTCACATCGACGTCTTTCAACGCAGTCGTCTCGATGTCGCCTGTCTTATAGATTTTCGATACGTGCTCGAGTCGAATCATCAGAAACCCTCCTTTGTCCGTTACAGGTTATGTACCCGCTTTCACAGAAGTGGTGTCGAATCCGTTTGAACATTTCACGAAAACGGGTACATTTTTTAAAAAATAGTGAAACCGCTTCAACTGTGATAAAATAATATTACCAGGTACTAATTTTTGTTTGGAGGAGAAACTACTATGAAGATTGCTTACATTACGGACAGCACGGTCGTCTTACCGGATTCGATTAAACACCACCCGGACATCCACATCGTCCCGCTTTACGTCGTCAAGGGGGACACGCCATATAAAGACGGCATCGAGGTCGACGCGGAGACGGTCTATGAATGGATTGACGCGGGTGAGCGCGTCTCGACGAGCCAGCCGGCGATCGGGGATTTCGTCACGATTTATGAAGAGTTGAAACAGACGTACGACATGGGGATTGCCATCCACTTGTCATCCGATTTGAGCGGTACGTACTCGGCATCGGTCCAAGGGGCGGAAATCGCCGAGTTCAAACTGCTCGCGATTGACTCACGCGCCGGCATCTATACGATGGGACTTTTGCTTGAGGAACTGATCGAGCGCGTCGAGCGCGGCGATGCGCTTGAAGACGTCGAGGCGTATATGAACGAGCGTGTCAAGGACGTACGCATCGAGTTGACGATTCAAAACTTGACGCAGATGCAAAAGGGCGGACGTATCTCGAAATCGAAAGCGCTCATCGGCAACATGCTCCAATTGAAGCCGGTGCTCCGTTTCGAGGACGGGTTGATCGTGCCGTATCAGACGGTGCGGACGTACAAGAAGGCGCAGGCCCATCTGTTCGAGGTCATCCGCGCCGCCATCGAGTCTGGCGAGTGCACGGACGTCTCCATCTTCCACGGAAACGTGCCAGAGTTGGCCGAATCATGGAAGCAACAACTCGGGGACGACGTGCCGATTCGAATCGATACGCTCGCACCGCTCCTCGGCGCCCATACCGGGTCGGGCTCGATTGGCATCTCGTACTTGAAAGCGAAATAACGAGCGAACCGTGGCCTCGGCCACGGTTTTTTATTGTCACAACTTTCAAACTTCGGCTGGAATCTTCCACCAAAACCCTTCATACTGTAAACGAATGCTAAGTTGAAAGGGAGGAAAGACGATGCGATTTCGCAAATATCTCGTTCGCAGTTGGTTGTCGTGGTCGCTCGTCTTTACCGGGATCGCTTACGCCACTTGGCAGAACATGGGGGCGTTCGACTGGACGCTCTTCGGTTTCATATACACGCTCGGTGCCTTATTCGTCATGAACCCGCTCAAACGGCGCCATCTTCACTTCACGTTCCACGAGATGTTCGTCTTCATGACGTTCTTCTTGTATGGGCTCGTGCCGGCGCTCGTCATAGGTCAATTGTTGTTACTTACGTTCCAGGCACGCTCGTTCACGAAGAAGGTCGGCCGGCGTCGCTTCCTGCATTTTTATCCGCTCAATACACTGATCGAGGCGATGATTTTGCTCGTGCCGGGGCTCGTCTACTTACGGCTCGGCGGCGAGATTGGCGCATCGGTCCATCTGCTCGAGCAAGGGGTGGCGCTCCTCGCGTTCTTCGCGACGCTCTATCTCGTCCTCGGTTTCAGTTTCGTCTTGTCCCGTTTCTTGATTGGGGAGCGAATCCCGCTGCCGATCATGTGGCGGCTGCTCCGCTTCGACTGGCTCGTCGTCTCGCTCGAACTACTGTTCACGATGGTCGCCATCGAGGCGTATCAGCTGTTCGGCTATGTCGGCTTGATGGGGACGTTCTTCGTCTTGTCGCTCTTGAAGATGAGTCTTTCGAAGGCGACGGAGACGGAAGAGACGCAGACGAAGATCGATCAAATCGAACGGTTGAAGGAACAGTTGTACCGCGTCGACAGCGAACCGCTCCTCATCGAGAAGTTTTGGAACGGGATTCGCGAGATCGTCGAGGTCGAGCGTGGCTGGATTCAAGTGAACCGGGAAGGGGTGCGCACGTTCTACGATATGACCGGGCGCGTCGACCACGGCATCCCGGACGCCTACACGCTCGAACGGCATCGGGACGCCTCCGAACCGTACTTCCTCTACGACTCGCTCCATGAATGGCACCCCGAGCTGTTGGCCCATCAGAGCGAGCTCCATCACTCGGCGCTCGGCATCCAGCCGGTGTATAGCCCGACGAACGCCGTCAGCTTCATGGTCTCGACGACGGCGAACGGGGCGTATGAAGAGGCGCTCGCCGTCGAGCTGCATCGTCTGTTGAAGACGCTGTCGTGGTCGCTCGAACGCATTGACGAGCGCGACCGGCTGCAACATGAGAGCCTGACCGACCCGCTCACCGGTCTTCCGAACCAACGGGCACTAAGGCGCTGGACGAAAGAACGGATGAACGATGTCGCCTCGTATCCGTTGTCGGTCTTCTTGATCGACCTCGACCATTTCAAATCGGTCAACGACACGTATGGACACGCGTTCGGCGACGAGGTGTTAATCGAAGCGGGGGCGCTGTTCACACGACTCGTCCGTGGCGGCGACCTCGTCACACGATATGGCGGGGAAGAGTTCGTCTTCGTGTTTCCGCGGATGAACGAGATGTCGGCCTTGTTGACGGGGGAAAAGATCCGTCAAGCGCTCAAGGCCCATCCGTTCGGCACGGAAGGGGTCCGGCTTCAAGTGACAGCGAGTATCGGCATCGAGACGATTCACGAGTTCGACGAGCTCGACACCGTCCTACGAAACGCCGACCGGGCGATGTATGTTGGGGCGAAGTTCAACGGACGCGACCGGGTCGCCCATTATCGGGACACGTCGACGGAACGAATTCAATAAGAAAAGGAGAATCCGCGATGGATTCTCCTTTTTGCATGAATGATGGATTATAATTTCGAACTAAATATTTCAGATTCGACCGCGTGGATGGCAGCCGACCAAGAACCGTAACGGTGTAAAATGGCTTTCGTCGAAGGTTTGTTGTTTCGTTTCGCCCATTCGCGATACGCCTCGAAGGAGAGGGAGAAGCCCATCTCGTGAATCGCTTCCCGGAGCGCGCCGGACAGTTCCGACTTCGAATAGGTGACACTCGCCTCAAGACCGGCTTCGGCGCAGGCGTCGTGCCATGACCCGAACGTCTTGACGATGTGGTAATGGCTCGGGGCCTTTGGATGAAGTTTCCGCCATTCCTGATACTTTTTCAATGTGATGATCGAGCCCATGTCACGCGAATAGAGCGCGAGCGTCTCGATGATGTCATCACGCGTATACTTCGGCATCTTATCCGGAAGATCGACGGTCGTCTCTCCGTGCCATTCGTAACCGGCGATGGCGAGCGCCTCGGCCCATGAGCCGAACTGACGGATAATCGACTCGGGGGACGGCCAGTTTTGTTCCATCGCGAAGCGGCGATAGACGGAGCGGCGCGGACGTTCCTTCAACAAGTCCCCGAGGAGGCGAATGCAGTGGATCATCCTCTGCTGTTCGGTGGACAGGTGATGGGATTTAGTGGATAGCGATTGACTCAATGATGGTTCCTCCTTCCATGGACTCATATCTGAACCGACAACGATGACGAAAAATGCTTCTACAATCATACTATCGGACAGTTTTTCGAAATCATAAGTGGATTTCGTAATTTCTTTGTAACGTTTTAACAGAAGACTAGGTCTAAAGTCAGGTTCAGAATTCGAAAAAAGGGTAACAGTTCTATTACAAATTTAATAGCAAATGGTTCCAATTGTAAACAAAAAGTTTTATAAATGGGTAAAATGTAATAATTTGTACAAAAAAGTACCCAACTGGTCAATGGGGTCATCGCCTTTGCACCAGTTGAGTACCCTTCTATAGTAAATTTAATTTTCAGACTAATCAATAAAAGTTTTTAAAATATATGATTTTTTTCAAAGAGTGGTCAGCGCCGGACGGAGTCTGCTAAAATAGCCGCATTGAGTGAAAAAAGAAAAGAGGAACATTTAATATGACAATCTGGTTATTTTACTTATTGCTCGGTGTGATTCAAGGTTTCACCGAACCGATTCCGATTTCATCGAGCGGGCACTTGGTCATCTTCCAAGAGCTGCTCAACATTCAGTTGCCGGGGCTGTCGTTCGAGATTTTCGTCAACTTCGCCTCGCTCCTCGCCGTCTTGACGATTTACCGGAAAGACGTCGTCCGCCTCGTCGTCAGTCTTTGGACGTTCCTGTTTAAAAAAGACCGGAGCGACGACACGATGGTCGACGTCAAGTTCATCGGGCTGTTGCTCGTGGCGACGGTGCCGGCTGGCGTGCTCGGTGTCGTCTTCGGTGACTGGATCGGCGAGACGCTAAGCGGTGTCGCGACGGTCGGGTATACGTTGATTCTCACAGGTCTCGCGCTCTGGTTCATCCGCAACATGCGTGGGAGCAAAGGCGACGTCGGCATCACGCTCCGTGACGCCATCTTGATTGGTCTCGCTCAGGCGGTCGCGCTCATCCCAGGGATTAGCCGGTCAGGGGCGACGATCGTCATGGCGCTCCTCCTCGGTATCAAACGAGAGACGGCGCTTCGTTTCTCGTTTTTCATGTTCATCCCCGTCAGTCTCGGCACGATCGTGTTGGACGGACCGGAACTGTTCACGAACCCGGAGACGCGCGAGCTGTTCGGGCCGCTCATCGTGGCGTTCATCGCCTCATACATCTTGACGGCCGTGTCGCTTAAATGGTTCCAACACATCATGGCCAAGGGCGAGCTCAAGTACTTCTCGTTCTATTGCTGGGCGGTCGGGATTCTCGTCGTCCTCTTCTTGGCTTGATTTGAAGCGCTGCTCCTCGGAGTGGCGCTTTTTTTGCACTTTCCTCTTTGCTTTCCGTTCTTTTTTGCGCTAAAGTAAGGGCGTACAAACAAATATTCCTTCGGGGTCGGGTGAAAGTCCCAACCGGCGGTGATAGGCGAACGCCTTAAGTCCGTGACCCGGGCGCACGTGTGCGAACGGTGGATCTAGTGAGACTCTAGAGCCGACAGTATAGTCTGGATGGGAGAAGGAAAATCGACAGGTCCGCGCGACCTGTAGTTCGTCGTACGCTTTTCTGTAAAGAAAACGTTTATTTGGCTTGCCCAAATACGGCTGACACCTCCCACCGAGACCTTGAGGACATGTCCTTCAGGTCTTTTTTGTTTGTACGAAACAAGGAGGGAGATTATGAAACAGTACATGCAACATGCCATTCAATTGGCCAAGTGCGCGGACGGACAGACCGGGGTCAACCCGCTCGTCGGTGCCGTCGTCGTCAAAGACGACCGAATTGTCGGATTTGGTGCTCACTTGAAGGCAGGTGAGCCGCATGCCGAGGTACACGCAATCCAGATGGCCGGGGCGTCTGCGTATGGTTCAACCGTTTATGTCACGCTCGAGCCATGCTCGCATCACGGGAAGACGCCGCCGTGCGCAGACCTCTTAATCGAGTCGGGCGTTCGTCGTGTCGTCATCGCGATGGGAGATCCGAATCCGCTCGTCGCCGGTCGCGGGATTGCCCGGTTGAAGGCAGCGGGAATCGAAGTCGAGGTCGGTCTGCTCGAGAATGAGGCGCGAGCGCTCAATCCTGCATTCCTACGCTCGCTTGAGACGAAGCGCCCGTACGTCATCTTGAAGACGGCGACGAGCCTCGACGGGAAAGTCGCGCTTGAGACAGGTGAGAGCAAATGGGTAACTGGGACAGAAGCCCGACTCGACGTCCATGCGCTACGGGCGAACGTCGACGCGGTGTTGACCGGAATCGGGACCGTCATCGCGGACGACCCGGCGCTCACGGCGCGACTCGAGCGGCCGACCGAACAACCGCTGCGTGTCGTGTTAGACCGAGAGTTGAACGTGCCGCACGCGAGCCAGCTCGTCCGCACGGCGAACGAACTACCAGTGCTCGTCTATACGACGTCCGATGATGTGTCGAGACGTGAGGCACTCGAGTCGCGCGGTGTCGAACTGGCGGACTATACGACGCTTGAACGGGTGCTCGAGGAACTATACGCCCGAGGCATCGGCCGTCTCCTCGTCGAGGCCGGTCCGACGCTCGTGACGTCGCTCTTAGATGGGGGATACATCGACGAGTGGGTCATGTATCAGTCCCCACGCGTCTTCGGTGGCAAGGCCGGGTTCTATCGCTCGCATCATGACGGACCGCTCGAGGCAATCGAACAGTTTGACGTTCGTTCTGTCGAGACGATTGGCAACGATATCAAGCTCGTCATGCGAAAGGGGGAGCCCGATGTTCACAGGAATCGTTGAAGAAATCGGTAGCGTCAAAGCGGTGAAACGGAACGGGCCATCGCTAAGGCTCACGCTCACGGGCGACATCGTCTTGCAGGATGTGAAACTCGGGGACAGCATCTCGGTCAACGGAATCTGTCTCACGGTGACGACGTTCGACGAGCGGACGTTCGCAGTCGACGTCATGCCCGAGACGCTCAAAGCGTCGAGCCTTGACGGCGTCCGCCCGGGGACACGTGTGAACTTGGAGCGGGCGATGCCGGCGAACGGGCGATTCGGCGGACATTTCGTCTCCGGTCACGTCGACGGGATTGGGCGCATCGTCAAGAAACGTCCGCTTGCGAACGCGGTGTACGTCGATATCAGCTGCGAGCCGTCGCTCCTCCGCTATATCGTCCCGAAAGGTTCAATTTCGGTCGATGGGACGAGCTTGACGGTGTTCGATGTGACGGAACGCGGCTTCACGCTCTCGCTCATCCCGCACACGTACAGTGAGACGGTGCTCGGGATGAAACAAGCCGGGGACACGGTCAATTTGGAATGTGACATGTTGGCAAAATATATGGAGAAGTTAGTGAATCAAAAACCGATGACGCTCGAATCGTTGGCGTCACAAGGATACGGAAAGGCGGGATGGTGATGTTTGACACGATTGAAGCAGCGATTGAAGACTTGAAGCAAGGTCGCCCGATTATCGTCGTCGACGATGAGGACCGAGAGAACGAGGGGGACTTCGTCGTCCTTGCCGACAAGATGACGGCCGAGACGATGAACTTCCTCATCACGGAAGGGAAAGGGCTCGTCTGCGCCTCGCTCGCTGAAGAAGTCGCCGTCCGGCTCGACTTAAAGCCGATGGTCGAAAACAGCACCGACCCGCATGGAACCGCCTTCACCGTCAGCGTCGACCACGTCGACTCGACGACGGGAATCTCGGCGAGTGAACGGGCCCATACGGTGCGCGAGCTTGCCAACATCAACGCCCGGCCCGTTGATTTCCAACGGCCGGGACACATCTTTCCGCTCATCGCGAAAAAAGGCGGCGTCTCGGTACGGCGCGGACATACAGAAGCGTCGGTCGACTTGGCCCGCCTCGCCGGTAGTGAACCGGTCGCCGTCATCTGCGAAATCATCCGTGAAGACGGGGAGATGGCCCGGGTGCCGGACCTTGAACTTGTGGCAAAAGCCCATGACTTGAAGTTCGTCACGATTGAGGCGCTCGTCCGCTATATGGAGACCGATCTCGTCACGCGCGAGGCGGACGTCACCCTCCCGACGGCCAAGGGCGGGTTTCGCTTGCTCGGGTATCGGAACGTCCTCGACCGAGAAGAACACGTCGCGCTCGTGAAAGACGGGCTGAGCGACGTTCCGCTCGTGCGTATCCATTCGGAATGTTTGACCGGTGACGTGTTCGGGTCATATCGCTGCGACTGTGGACCGCAACTCGACACGGCACTCGCGCGAATCGAGGCCGAAGGCGGTGTCGTCTTATACATGCGCCAAGAAGGGCGCGGGATTGGGCTGTTGAATAAGCTAAAGGCGTATGAACTGCAAGAGAATGGGCTTGATACGGTCGAGGCGAACGTCGCGCTCGGCTTACACGCCGATTTACGCGATTACCGGGTGAGCGCGGCGATGCTCCGTGACCTCGGCGTCACGACCGTCCGGCTCATGACGAACAACCCGGAGAAAGTCGACGCGCTCGAAGCGTGTGGCATCACCGTCATGGAACGGGTGCCAATCATCGTCGGGGAACATGCGGCGAACGAGAAGTATCGGCTGACGAAACAACAAAAAATGAATCATTTTGGAGGAGAAGCATAATGGTGAACACATTTGAAGGGAACTTGGTTGGTAAAGGATTAAAAGTCGGAATCGTCGTCGGACGGTTTAACGATTTGATCACGATGCGTCTCTTAGACGGGGCGAAAGACGCGCTCAAGCGCCACGGCGTCGAACAAGAAGACGTCGAGCTCGCCTTCGTACCGGGTGCGTTTGAGCTCCCGCTCGTCGCCAAGAAGATGGCGATGAGTAAGAAGTATGACGCGGTCATCACGCTCGGTGCCGTCATCCGCGGGGCGACGCCACACTTCGATTACGTCTGTAATGAGGCGGCGAAAGGAATCGCCCAGGCGAGCTATCAGTCGGAAGTGCCGGTCATCTTCGGCGTCTTGACGACCGAGACGATTGAGCAGGCGATTGAGCGGGCCGGAACGAAAGCCGGAAACAAAGGTTGGGAAGCGGCGACGTCGGCCATCGAGATGGCCAACTTGATGCGCGCCTTTTGAGGAAGGTTTAGGGAGGAAGAAAAAGGGGGGCGTCTCGCTCTCTTTTTTGGTGGTGACGGGTTACGTTCGATCGAAGCGGTGGAAAAGGACAAGGAGCACACATGACGGAGGATACGGAGGCGGCAGCGATGGTCGAACGGTTCGTGTCTTTGAGCCCGGCGATGCAGGCATTAATCGGCACGTTATTCACATGGGGAATGACCGCGCTCGGGGCGGCGGTTGTCTTCACGACGAAGTCGATCAACCAGCGGCTGATGGACGGCATGCTCGGTTTTGCCGGTGGGGTGATGATTGCGGCTAGTTTCTGGTCGCTCCTGTCGCCTGCGATCGAGATGGCGGGCGAGGGTGCCTGGCCGTCCTGGTTCCCGGCCACAGTCGGTTTCTTGTTAGGAGGACTCTTTTTGTGGGGTGTCGACAAGTTGCTGCCGCACCTACATCCGACGTCCTCGATGGATGAGGCGGAAGGGATTGTGCCAGAAAAACGGAAGCGCAGCACGTTGCTCGTCTTGGCGATCACCCTTCACAACATCCCGGAAGGATTAGCGATTGGGGTCGCGTTCGGCGCGGTCGCGGCTGACTTTCCGTCCGCTTCGTTGACCGGGGCCATCGCGCTCGCCATCGGGATTGGTATTCAAAACTTTCCAGAAGGGACAGCCGTCTCGTTGCCGTTACGGCGGGAAGGAATGTCACGGCGGAAAAGCTTCTTTTACGGACAGTTGTCGGCCGTCGTCGAACCGGTCGCCGCCTTGATTGGGGTATGGGCCGTCTACATGATGGAGCCGCTCTTGCCGTTCGCCTTGAGTTTTGCCGCTGGGGCGATGATTTTCGTCGTCGTCGAAGAAGTCGTCCCGGGGTCGCAAGAGAACGGGCACAAGGATTTGGCGGCGATGGCGTTGATGCTCGGGTTCGCCATCATGATGATACTAGACGTGGCGTTAGGATGAAAAAAGGCACGACGGTCGACGCCGTCGTGCCTGATCTTCGTTCACCGCCAAAATGAGGTGTGATCCGCCTTATCCTTTATGTTGAAGGCGATGATGTCGTGCAACAGCTCCTGATCGACGGCTTGGTCCCACTTGATGCGGAACAGCTGTTTCGTCTGCGTGTAGCCAGATTCCTTGATCCGGTCGGTGAACTGTTCGAGTGCGACCGCTTCCGGGGCGACCGCGAAATGGGCTTTGGCGACGCTGAACGCGATGATGAACGTCCCGTGGTCGGTGAACATCGGTTGGTTCCAGGCGATGCGCTCCTCGAGATGGGGGAACGTCTGGCGTATCCAGTCGAACACGTCGTCTAGCTTGGCGCGTCGCTCCGGGTCGTCAATCGTTGTTAAAAAGTCATCGAACGTTTCCATGAATAATCCTCCTTATAAAACAAGCCCGGCTCACGTTGAGCCGGACTTGAAGATTAAAACGTCTCAGACGTCGTTTTCGCTTGCATGTGGAGCTGGATGTAATCCGGTCCGCCTGCTTTCGAGTCTGTCCCTGACATGTTGAACCCGCCGAACGGCTGGTAGCCGACGATGGCGCCTGTGCAGCCACGGTTGAAGTACAAGTTCCCGACGTGGAAGTTTTGACGCGCATACTCTTGGTTCGAGCGGTCACGTGTGAGGACGGCACCTGTCAAGCCGTACTCTGTGTTGTTGGCGATGTCGATCGCTTCTTTGAAGTCGCTCGCTTTCGTGAACGCGACGATCGGTCCGAAGATCTCTTCTTGCATGAGACGCGCTTTCGGCGCGACGTCCGCGACGACTGTCGGCTCGATGAAGTAGCCTGTCGAGTCATCGGCTTTCCCACCGGCGACGATGCGTCCTTCTTCTTTCGCGACGTCGAAGTACGACGTGATCTTCTTGAACGCGGCCGCATCGATGACCGGCCCCATGAAGTGTTCGTTCTTCTCTGTGTTTCCGACCGAGAGTTCGTTCGTCAACTCGACGACGCGGTCGAGAACCGTGTCATACACGCTGTCGACGATGACGGCACGTGAACAAGCCGAACATTTTTGTCCTGAGAAGCCGAACGCCGATTTGACGATCGACTGTGCTGCGAGCTCAAGGTCCGCTGACTCGTCGACGACGATCGTGTCTTTCCCGCCCATCTCGGCGATGACACGCTTGAGCCAGATTTGCCCGTCGTTCAATTTCGAGGCGCGCTCGTTGATGCGGAGGCCGACGTCGCGTGAACCTGTGAAGCTGATGAAGCGCGTCTTCGGATGGTCGACGAGATAGTCACCGACTTCAGCGCCCGGCCCTGGGATGAAGTTGAGGACACCTTTCGGCAGACCTGCCTCTTCCATGACCTCGACGAATTTCGCTGCGACGATCGGTGTCGTCGAAGCTGGCTTCAAGAGGATCGTGTTCCCGGCAACGATGGCCGCGACGGCCGTCCCTGCCATGATCGCGAACGGGAAGTTCCAAGGGCTGATGACGATCCCGACCCCGAGTGGGATGTAGTCATAGCGGTTGTATTCGCCCGGACGGCTCTCGACTTTTTTACCTGGTTTGAGTTCGAGCATTTGGCGCGCATAGTACTCCATGAAGTCAATCGCTTCCGCTGTGTCCGCGTCCGCCTCGTTCCATGGCTTGCCCGCTTCTTTCACGAGGTATGCCGAGAATTCATGTTTCCGTTTACGGACGATGTTCGCCGCTTTGAACAAGACGTCGGCACGGACAGCCGGGTCGACGTGGCGCCATGAGTCGAACGCTGTGAGCGCTTCTTGCATCGCACGCTCCGCGAGCTCTTGGTTCGCTTTCGAGACGTGTCCGATGACTTCCTCTTTGTTCGCCGGGTTGTAAGACGTGATTTTGCCTTCTGTCGTCACTTTCTCCCCACCGATGACGAGCGGATAGTCTTTCCCGAGTTCACCGTTCACTTTCTCGATTGCCGCTTGGATGGCCGCGGCGTTCTCTTTGTTTGTAAAGTCTGTGAATGGTTCATGTTTGTATGGAATCATTCTCGTTCCCCCTTAAAAGTGATTGTGCATTTAAGCGCTTACGTCTGTATTGTATCGAAAAATCAAGGGAAATCCTAGTGAAACAATTTTCCAGAAAAGCGTGTCGTTTTCGCTCAAAATCAAGTCATGGTAGGATGAGGACAAGAGAGGTAACGAGAAAGGATGATTGGATGAAGAAGTGGATCCTTCCGCTCGTGCTCGTCGTGATGCTCGGCGCGTGCGGCAACGGGGAAGAGCAACCGGCCGAAGAGGTGAAACGACCGCTCCCGGAAGCGGTCGAGACCGTCTATGCGGACTATCAGGAAGCGCTTCGACAAGGTGACGCCGAGGCGCTCGCGGCCCTCGATTATGCGGGCGAGCGGACCGATATCCCGGCGACCGGTGCCGTGACGCGTGAACTTTCCCCTGGAGACATCTATGAGAGTTGGGTGAACGAGGCCGGAGACGTGGCGTATCTCGTTCACGAGATGGAAGACGCGGACGGGAATGAACTGCCGAACCGGTTGGCGAAAGTCGCCATCAAAGACGGGGAGGACTGGAAGCTCGTCGTGACACCGGCCGTGCTCCCGATTGATGTCATCGGCGAGGTCGGCGAGTTATTGACCGGCATCGAAGCGAACGAGTACGGGGTCAACCCGGAAGCGAACGCCCGTCTCGCTGACGTACCGGAAGACGAGGCCGCCCCGATTTACGACCGCGTCAACGCGCAGACGGACTATGTCGCGCTCGAAGCGGACAACAACGTCTTCCTCCTGTTGTCGGAGACGCTTACCGTCCCGGAGAACCAGCAAGTGATGGTCGACTATTTCGAGGCGTACGTGAACTGGTATGATGAACAGGAAGATGGGTTACGCGCGGCGGCCGCGACGGAAGACCCGGTCGAGTATTTGGAAGTGCTCGAGCCGCTCAAACAAAAACTAGAACAAGCCATCGACGGCTACGACGAACGACTCGTCGATCCGTCGTTCGGTTAAGGAGGAAACGATGATGTTAGCACCGACATTCACATTACCGAACCAAAACGGCGACATGATCTCGCTTGAACAGTACCGCGGCCAAAAGGTCGTCCTCTATTTCTACCCGAAAGATTCGACGCCGGGCTGCACGACCGAGGCGTGTGACTTCCGCGACGCGATGCCGAAACTGTCAGGCGCCGTCGTCATCGGTATCTCGGCCGACAGCCAGAAGAAGCATCAAAACTTCATCAACAAGCACGAGCTCCCGTTCGACCTGCTCGTCGACGCCGACCATGAAGTGTCGGAGCTTTACGGCGTCTGGCAACTGAAGAAGAACTACGGGAAAGAGTACTACGGCATCGTCCGTTCGACGTTCCTCATCAATGAGGACGGCTATATCGAACAGGAGTGGCGGAGCGTCAAAGTGAACGGGCACGTCGACGAAGTCGTCGCGGCCGTCACGTCATAAGTTTGAATCGGTCTCCCAAAAAGGGGGCCTTTTTTTTGTAGGTATCGTTTACAATTTGATGTCAATCTCCCGTGATGGATGTCCACGTATATGAACGCCTCAGCCCGTTTGTGACAAGTTGTTTACACGGGGAGGAGGGGATTTTGCGCCAGGACGAACTGGACGTGTATGTGAATCTTCTGAAAAATGGGAAGGGCAACGGTACGACATAGGGGGAACGGACAGATGACACAATTTGAAAACTGGTTAACGGCGTTATCGGACCTTGTCTGGGGTCCACACTTACTTATTTTATTGATTGGGACGGGAATCTTCTTGACCGTCCGACTCGGCTTCATCCAAGTGACGCGACTCGGGTTCGGCTTGAGAGAGGCGTTCATCCCGAAAGCGAAAGCTGAACAGAAGAAGCAACGCGGGGACATCACCCATTTCCAGGCACTCATGACCGCGCTCGCCGCGACGGTCGGAACCGGGAACATGGTCGGGGTCGCGACGGCAGTCGTCCTCGGTGGGCCGGGCGCCATCGTCTGGATGTGGCTATCCGGCTTTATCGGGATGGCGACGAAATACGCGTAGGCCATCCTTGCCGTCAAATATCGCGTCGTCGATGAGCGGGGCGAGATTGCCGGTGGCCCGATGTATTATTTGGAGCACGGCTTGAAGAAACGTTGGCTCGGCATGACGTTCGCCTTGTTCGCGGCCATCGCCGCGTTCGGGATCGGCAACGGCGTACAGACGAACTCGATTAGCCTCGCGCTCAACACGTCGTTCGGCGTCCCGATGATTGTGACCGGGCTCACGCTCATGGTGTTGACGGCGTTCGTCATCCTCGGTGGCGTGAAGTCAATCGGGAAAGTCGTCGGCGTGTTCGTGCCGGTCATGATTTTCGCCTACGTCGTCGGTGGTCTCACCATTCTCGTCATGAACTTCGAGTTGATTCCGTCGGCGTTCGCGACCATCTTCGCGAGCACGTTCAGCGCTGAAGCGATCGGCGGCGGGGCGCTTGGGGCCGCGATTCGATACGGTGTCGCGCGCGGCGTGTTCTCGAACGAGGCCGGACTCGGTTCGGCACCGATCGCGGCCGCGGCCGCAAAGACTGATTTCCCGGGACGACAGGCGCTCGTCTCGATGACGCAAGTGTTGATCGATACGCTCATCGTCTGTTCGATCACGGGCTTGACGATCGTCATGAGCGGGCAATACGCGAGCGGTCTGCAAGGCATCGAGTTGATGCAAGCGTCGTTCGCGTATTTCCTCGGACCGGTCGGCGAGCTGATCGTCACCATCTCGCTCGTCTTCTTCGCCTTCTCGACAGTGATCGGCTGGTGCTACTACGGGGAACGATCGATTTATTACTTGTTCGGCGAGCGGTCGATCGTGCCGTATCGTGTCCTATACATCGTTGTCGCCGGACTCGGCGCCATGACGACGAATTTGAACCTCATCTGGGCCATCTCGGACGTGTTCAACGGGTTGATGGCAATCCCGAACTTGATCGGGTTATTGTTCTTGTCCGGCGTCGTCGTCGCAGAGACGAAACGGTTCGAGTTGGAACGACAGAAAGAGTTGCGGAAGTCCATCGCTTAATCAAAATGGAAGCCTCCTTCACAGGAAGCTTCCATTTTTTATACTTTGAATTGGCTAATCAGTTCGTTCAACTCGTCCATCTTTTGTTGCGACATCTCGGTGGCACGGTTCAACTCCCCGAACCGGTCGACCGAGAGGGTCACTTTCTCAGCAATCTCTTGCGTGCCGAGCGCGCCGTTGTTCACTGTGACGGCGACGTCTTGGATGACAGATATCATGTTCGACGTCAACTGTTCGAGCTCGGTCGCGGCGTCGGCGAACTCGGAAGCGGTCGTCTCGAACCGTCCCGCGTCTGCGCTGTACTGTTCGGCCGCCTCTTCGAGTTGGTCGTAGTCTTTGACGACGTTCGTGTCGAGGAAGGAGAGCATCTCGCTCGACGTCTCGTTCAGATGGTCTACCGACTGGAGCACGGTCGCCGAGATGCCTTGGATCCGTTCGACGGTCGAGCGGCTCGTCTCGGCGAGCTTTCGAATCTCGTCGGCGACGACGGCGAATCCGCGGCCCGCTTCACCGGCACGCGCGGCTTCGATTGAGGCGTTCAAAGACAACAGGTTCGTCTGGGCGGCGATGTCTAGAATGTCGTTCGTGAGCGTCGCAATCTCGCGTACCGCCTTCGCGTCTTGCATCGCCCGCTCTAATCGTTGCCGGGTCGAATCGAGGACGTGGAGAGCGGACGATTTCGCTTCGACGGCATGGCCACGGAGGGCGACGGCCCGGGCATCGACCCGTTTCGCCTCGTCTTTTCGTTCGGCGGCCATCGAGACGATGTGTTGGAGCGTCCGTTCCATGTCGGAAGCCGAAGCGTTCATTTCCTGGGCGCTCGCGGCCGTCTGTTGCATGCCGGCCGTCAAGTCCTCGGTCGTCGCGGCCGTCGTCGTCATATACGTGTCGAGCGCTTTTAGCTCTTCATACGTGTTGGCCGACTGTGCGGCGACACCGCGAGACACGTCGTTCACCTGTAGGATGAGTTGACGCAAGTTGGCGATGAATTGGTTGAAGTCGCGTGCGAGCCCCGAAAACTCGTCTCGGCGCTTCACCGGAATTGCCGTCGTCAAATCGCCTTCGCTCGTCGCGAGTTCCCGCATCTTTACTTTGAACTCGTTGAGCGGTTCGAAGATGGAGCGGAAGATGAACAGCATCATGGACACCGTGAAGATGGCCGCGAGCACCATGATGACGATGAGCGTGAGCTGTACTTGTTCAAACAGCGCCTCGCCTTGTTCCGTGTCGGAGATGATGGCGTCACGGTTCAAGTTGACGAGAAGGCCGAGCGTGTTCGACAGCGCATCCGCACTCGGCGTCGCCGTGTCGCGGATATACGCCTCGGCCTCAGCTTGGCCTTCCTCGTTTGAGATGCGCAATAGTTCCGTGATGTTCGTTTGAAACGTCGTCCACTGCGTCTCGGCCTGATCGAACAGTTCTTGGTCAGCTTGTGTGATGATCGTCGATTCATAGCCGCTCATCCGTTGCTTTAAAATCGTGACGCCCGTCTCGACGTCGCGCTCGACGTTCTGTTTCGTCACTTCGTCCTCGACGAGAGCGTGTCGAATCAGATGGCGCCGTATCTCGAGCAACTGTTTGTCGACTTGATGAATCTGGTCCATGCCTGGCACCCACGACACGGTCATATCTTCTTGTGCGGCCTTCGAGGCGTTCAAGGCGTATAACGCATAACCGCTCACACCGAGCAACAAGACGAGCAAGACGGTGAACGCGGCAATCAGTTTATTCCGGATTGACATAGTGATCCTCCCCATATGTACAGTCTTCTCTTTAAGCATAAGGAGATTGGGCGGTTCATCGAATAGCCGTTTTTGGAAACGAGTCAATGTTCGGGTCAGATTTCCCATGTTTGTAAAAAATGAAGCTGATTTTTACCGGATTGGATTTTCTTTTTTGTCTTATGAAATAGTGGTATGATAAGGAACGATGTATGAAACCATGTTGGAGGTGTGAAGATTGACTCGAATCACAGAAGATGAAGTACGGCACGTCGCCGGACTCGCCCGCCTTGCGATCACAGATGATGAGGTGACGCACTTCACGGAGCAATTGACAAAAATCCTCGAGTTCGCGGAGCAACTCGATGAACTCGATACAACGGGCGTCATCCCGACGACCCATGCCCTAGATTTGAAAAACGTACTACGCAAAGACGAGGTCCGCCCGTCGCTTCCACGCGAGGAAGTCGAACGGATGGCACCTGATTGGGAAAACGGCCAAGTCCGCGTCCCAGCCGTCTTTGAATAAGGAGGCCCCTATGAGTTTATTCGACCACGGTGTAGCGAAGCTGCATGCCTTATTAAAAGAAGGCGAGGTCACGGTGACGGACCTCGTCAAAGAATCGTTCGACCAAATTGAACGCACGGATGAGAAAATCGGTGCGTTCTTGGCGCTCAACGAGGATGCGTTCGAGCAGGCAAAACGGATGGACGACCTCGCGAAGACAGCGGACAACCCGCTCTTCGGATTGCCGATCGGCGTCAAAGACAATATCGTCACGAAAGGGACGCGGACGACGTGTGCCTCGAAGTTCCTCGAGAACTTCGTCCCGGCCCATGACGCGACGGTCGTCGAGCGTCTCCATGACGCCGGTGCCGTCACGATCGGGAAGCTCAACATGGACGAGTTCGCGATGGGCTCGTCAAACGAGAACTCGGCGTTCAAAGTCGTCCGCAACCCATGGGACCCGACGCGTGTACCAGGAGGTTCTTCAGGCGGTTCGGCCGCAACGGTCGCGGCCGGACAAGTCCTCTTTAGCCTTGGCTCGGATACGGGCGGTTCGATTCGTCAACCGGCGGCCTATTGTGGCGTCGTCGGGATGAAACCGACGTATGGTCTCGTCTCACGTTACGGCCTCGTCGCCTTCGCCTCGTCGCTCGACCAAATCGGTCCGCTCACACGTACGGTCGAAGACAACGCCTACTTGTTGAACGCGATTGCCGGGCATTGCGAGATGGACTCGACGTCATCGACGGTCGAGCTTCCGGACTACACGAAGTCGCTTCACGGCGACATCAAAGGCTTGAAACTCGCACTCCCGGAAGAGTTCATGGGGGAAGGCGTATCGGACGGTGTCCGTAAACAAATCGAGGAAGCGATCGAGACGCTCAAGTCGCTCGGTGCGACGGTCGAGACGGTATCGCTCCCGACGGTGAAATACGCGCTCCCGACATATTACTTGCTCGCTTCGTCTGAAGCATCTTCGAACCTCGCCCGCTTCGACGGCATCCGTTACGGACGCCGCGCCGAGGCCGACGCGCTCGAAGAAGTGTTCACGTACTCGCGTGAGCAAGGGTTCGGCGAAGAAGTGAAACGTCGCATCATGCTCGGAACGTACGCTCTTAGCTCTGGTTACTACGATGCGTTCTACAAGAAGTCGCAACAAGTTCGCACGCTCATGAAGCAAGACTTCGCGAACGTGTTCGAAAAGTATGATGCCATCATCGGACCGACTGCGCCGACGATCGCGTTCAAACTCGGTGACCAGCTCGAAGACCCGCTCACGATGTACGCCAACGATATTATGACGATCCCGGTCAACTTGGCGGGCGTCCCGGCCATCTCGGTCCCGGCCGGCCTGTCAGAAGGACTCCCGGTCGGTCTTCAAATCATCGGGAACCATTACAGTGAACCAACACTCTACCGCGTGGCCCATGCTTTCGAACAAGCAAACGGCGGTTTCAAAATGCCACAGCTTTAAGGAGGACGGACGATGAACTTTGAAACGATCATCGGGATCGAGGTGCACGCCGAGCTGAGCACGAAGTCGAAGATTTGGTGTGGCTGCTCGCGCACGTACGGTGCCGAAACGAATACACAGACGTGTCCGATTTGTCTCGGACACCCGGGCGTCTTGCCTAAATTGAACGAAGAGGCGGTCAACCTCGCCATCAAGGCCGCGATGGCACTGAACTGTGAAGTCGCGACCGACACGAAGTTCGACCGCAAGAACTACTTCTATCCGGACACGCCGAAAGCGTACCAAATCTCGCAGTTCGACCAGCCGATCGGCTTCAACGGTCACGTCGACGTCGAAGTCGACGGCGAGATGAAACGGTTCCGCATCGAGCGGGTCCACCTCGAAGAAGATGCCGGGAAGATGAACCACACGGGTGAGAAGCATTCGGTCGTCGACTTCAACCGGACCGGCTCACCGCTCATCGAAATCGTCAGTGAGGCCGACATGCGCTCACCGAAAGACGCCGTCGCGTACCTCGAGCGCTTGAAAGAAGTGCTCTCGTTCGCGGGCGTCTCGGACGTCAAGATGGAAGAAGGGTCGCTTCGTTGCGACTGTAACATCTCGGTCCGTCCGTTCGGTCAAGAACCGTTCGGGACGAAGACGGAACTCAAAAACTTGAACTCGTTCTCGAACGTGTTGAAGGCGCTCGAGTATGAAGAAGACCGTCATCGCAAACTCCTCATCACGGGTGGCGTCATGCGTCAAGAGACGCTTCGTTTCGACGAGGCGGCGAAGAAGACGATTCTCATGCGTGTCAAAGAAGGCGCGGCCGACTATCGCTACTTCCCAGAGCCGGACCTCGTCCGTCTCGAGATTGACGAGGCGTGGAAAGAACGCATCCGGGCGACACTTCCGGAACTGCCGGCGGCCCGTCGCGAACGCTACATGAGCAATTACGGCTTGTCGGCGTATGACGCGAAGGCGCTCACGTCGACGCGTGAGTTCTCGGACTTCTTCGAAGCGACGACGGCGGCCGGTGCCGAGCCGAAAGCCGCGGCGAACTGGCTCATGGGTGAAGTGCTCGGCCACTTGAACAAGTCGGACGAGACGATCGAGACGATGAAACTCACACCGGGCGCGCTCGCAGAGTTGATTCGTTTGATTGGAGACGGTACAATTTCTTCGAAGATCGCCAAGCGTGTGTTCACGGCCATGATGGAAGAAGGCGCCGAACCGAAAGCGTATGTGGAAGCGAACGGCCTCGCCCAAATCTCGGACGAGAACTTGCTTCGCGGCTACATCCTTGAGTTGTTCGAGGCGCATCCGCAAATGATTGAAGACTTTAAGAACGGGAAAGACCGGGCGAAAGGCTTCATCATCGGGCAAATCATGAAACAGACGAAAGGGATGGCGAACCCGGCACTCCTCGATGGCTTGTTCCACGAAGAGATTGCCAAACGCTGATAAAGCGGCGAGGCACTTGTGCCTCGCTTTTCGCTCGATATGAGCAAAGGGAGAGAAAGAGTATGCAACGGAAACGTGCGCGGGTCATCTATAACCCGACATCAGGAAAAGAAGTGATCAAACGGGAGCTCCCGTACATCTTGAACCGCTTAGAGGATGCGGGTTATGAGACGTCGACGTACGCGACGAAAGCGATTGGTGACGCGACGCAGGAAGCCGTCCGGGCCGCTGCGGCCGAGTTCGATTTGATTATCGCGGCCGGCGGGGACGGGACGCTGAACGAAGTCGTCTCGGGCCTTGCACCGCTCGAGACACGTCCAACGATCGGGCTCATTCCGGTCGGCACGACGAACGACTTCGCCCGTGCGATGCGTATTCCATTGAGTGTCGTCGGGGCGCTCGACGTCATCTGCGACGGCTTCGAGATGCCGGTCGACCTCGGTGAGATTGAAGGCGAGAAGGGTGACATCCACTACTTCATCAATATCGCCGGCGGCGGCATCATGACCGAGCTGTCATACGAAGTGCCGTCGAAGTTGAAGACGGCGCTCGGCCAGCTCGCGTATTACGTCAAAGGGATGGAGAAGCTACCGCTCATCAAACCGACGTACATCGAACTCGAACATGACGAAGGGACGTTCAGCGGCGAGGTGATGATTTTCCTCACGTCGAACTCGAACTCGGTCGGCGGATTTGAGAAAATCTCACCGCACGCGTCATTGAACGATGGCTTGTTCGACTTGTTCATCTTACGGAAATGTAATTTGTTCGAGTTCATCCATGTCGTCGGTCTGTTGCTCCGTGGCGAGCACTTGACGAGCCCGCTCGTCGAACATTTCAAGACGAGCCACGTCAAGATGAAGACGACGGAGTCGATGAGCCTCAACATCGACGGCGAGTACGGCGGGGAATGTACCGGCGAGATGCGCAACTTGTTCCGTCACTTGACGGTGCTCGCACCGAACGCGCGCATTCGCGAGATGGAAGAACTGAACGCCCGATATGAGCGCGAACAGATGATCAAACAGCTGTTCAACGTGTCAATCGAGAAAGCAGAATGAGTCGGCTCGGCGTGGCGCACACGTCGAGCTTTTCGTTCGCCTCGAACGGGTAACGGTATATACAGGAATTTTGGAATCGAGAAAGGAGAGGCACATGCTACCAGTGAAAAAGAATGACCGTCTCGACGTCGACATCCACGACCTCACCCACGAAGGGGCAGGCGTGGCGCGCGTCGACGGCTATACGTTGTTCGTCCCGAACGCGCTCCCAGGGGAGACGGTCGAGATCGTCGTGACGAAGACGAACAAACAGTACGGGTTCGCCCGCTTGATCGATGTGAAACAAGCGAGTGCGGACCGCGTTGAGCCACCGTGCCCGATTTTCTATCAGTGCGGGGGCTGTCAGCTCCAACACTTCAGCTACGACGGCCAGCTCCGTCAAAAACGGGACCGTGTCGTCGATGCGTTGAAGCGACTTGGCCAATTCGATGTGCCTGTCCACGAGACAATCGGCATGCCGGAACCATGGCGTTACCGCAACAAGGCACAAGTGCCGTTCAAAGACGAGGCCGGCCGCCTCGTCGCCGGTTTCTATCGTCCACGTTCGCACGATATCGTCGAGATGAAGGAATGTCTCATCCAAGATGAGCGCAACGATGAGGCCGTCCAAGTCGTCCGTGACGTGCTCGCGGCGCACGGTGTGCCGGCGTACGATGAGAAGACCGGGCGCGGCGTCATCCGCCACGTCATGGCCCGTTACGGCTACCATTCGGGTGAATTGATGATCGTCCTGATCACGAAGACGACGAAAATAAAAGGCGTGAACGAGATTGTCGCCGACATCGTGAAACGTCTGCCGGACGTGACGTCGATCATGCAAAACATCAACCCGGACAAGACGAACGTCATCTTGGGTTCGACAAACAAATTGTTGTATGGCCATGAGACGATTGAGGACAAGATCGGTGGACTGACGTTCACGATTTCCCCGCACTCGTTCTTCCAGGTCAACCCGGTCCAGACGGAGAAGTTATACGGCAAGGCGCTCGAATACGCGCAACTGACCGGGACGGAACAAGTCGTCGACGCCTATTGCGGCATCGGGACGATCAGTCTGTTCCTCGCCCGGAAAGCGGCGCACGTGTACGGCGTCGAAGTCGTACCGGAAGCGATTGAGGACGCGAAACAGAACGCGCTCGTCAACGAGATCGACAATGTGACGTACGCGTGTGGCGCAGCCGAAGACGTGCTTCCAAAGTGGAAGCAGGATGGCATCAATCCGGACGTCATCGTCGTCGATCCACCACGTAAAGGCTGTGCCGAGTCGTTCCTCGAGACGATGGTCGAGATGGCACCAAAGCGGATCGTCTACGTGTCGTGTAACGTCGCGACGCAGGCGCGCGATATGCGTTACCTCGCCGACCGCGGCTACCGACTTGTCGAAGTCACACCGGTCGACATGTTCCCCCATACGGCGCATGTGGAGACGGTGGCGTGGTTGGAGAAACTATAGTAATTAAAGAGCTTAAGAACGACAATAATTGAACTGAACCCCGAATGATGGACACTTGAAAATTACCACACTGAACTGCCCCACCAAAGTTGGATTTTTCATGTCCAACTTTGGTGGGGCAGTTCATTTTGGGGTTTTTTTATATAAGTAATTGGATGTAAATGAATTAAATATGGAAATTCAACATTATTATTGTCATACTTTATAAAGTAGTATTAATAAATAGAAATATATAATAGAGGGGAGATATTCATAAGAAGAATAATGAGGGATTACATATATTTAATAAATGCGAGTTTGGGTTTTATTAAATAGAGTTTTATTAGATAGAAACGTTAAATTAAACAGGGGAGGTAAGTTATGAGAGGGTCACTGTGGAGCAAATGGGAACTACATATACATACGCCAGGTACAAAACTTAATGACCAATTTTTGGATAGTGAAGGGAAAAGTATAAAACAATCTGAAAATCAATTAATATGGAAAGAATATTGTGAGAAACTAAATGAAAGTGGGATTAGTTGTTTTGGTATTACTGATTATTTCTCTGTTGAAAATTTCCTTAAACTTCGAATCAATAGGGAAGAATGGGGCTTAAATAATGAAATTGTGTTATTCCCTAATATTGAATTGAGGGTAACGGGGTTAATTTCAGCTAAAAACAAAAAAAGCCGCACAGCCATGTTAATATTCATTTGATTTTTAATGAGAACATTGAGGAAATCAAATTGACAAAATTCTTAAGGTATTTAGAAGTATCTGGTACTAACGGTAAATCAATGAACTTTAGTGATGACATTGAATTTTTTAATAAGTAACGGGAAAATTCCAAGTCTACCTAGTATAGAAACAGTAAAACAAGCTTTAATAAAAAGTCTAGGTGACAGATATAAAGATGACTGTATTATATTAATTCCTAACGGAAGTGATGGAATTTCAAAAGAAGAAGGAAATGGATTCGCCCAAAATCTTAATTTTATGAAGGAAATGGTAGATATAATCCAGACCATCAACAAAAAAGATAAACTATTTTATCTAAACGAATGCAGAAGTATATATGATAAAACTTACCCATGCATTTCTGGTTCGGACGCTCATTCGTTTGAAAGATTTACTGAGTATGAGATTGAAAAAACCACATGGATTAAAGCCGATAAGACTTTTTATGGTCTAAAATCAATTTTATTTGAACCTGAAGAAAGAGTTTGTATTCAATCGAATAGCCCTGATTTAAAGCTGAAATCTAAAGTGATAGATTACATAAAGCTTCCTCAAAAAGATTTTGATGGGCAACATATATACTTTAATTCAGGAATGAATGTAATTGTCGGTGGACGCTCTAGTGGGAAATCATTACTTCTTTCTCTATTAGCAAAAAAAGTTGGTAACGTAAGCTCGTTAAAACGAAATAATAATTTATACGAGCAATTGATACAAGAGAAATTGGAAGATACAAATGCCTTTCTTTTAGATGGTTCAGCGACTAATGGAGATACATTAATAGAGTTTTTTTATCAAGACAAACTTCAAGAAATTGCGTCTGATGTTAATAAGAGAAATAAATTTATTATTGAGATTATAGGCGAAGACAATCAAAATCGACAAATGATTCTTGATCAAAAAATCAAAGTAGTAACAGAGATTAATATAAAAATGATGAGGGAACGTCAATCGAATCTCACCTTAGTTTCTACAATCAATAAGTTTCAAACTGAACATCAAATTAAAGATAATATCGAAGAAGTAAAAAGTAAATTAAAGAGTCTGTATAGTGATAATAAGTTTCAAGACGATGACTTTGAAAAGCTTAATCGAGAAATGCAAAATCAAATATCAAATGAATCGCGATTGAATCAGGAAATTAAAAACTATGAATCTATAAAACAAATTAATTTTTATGCTTTAAATTCTAGTTTACCAGCGGATAAAAGACCAATAATTAACTCTATCCATGAACTTTACAAATCTCAATTGAATAAATTAAATACAGAAATTGAGGGAGAGTTAAATCGAAAAATTGATTCTATTAATGTTTCACTAGAAAAATTAAACTGAAGATTTCAGAAATGAAAGTGAGTGAAATTTATCGAGCATATGGTGACAGGATTGAAGCTAAACCATTGATTGAAGAACTAGAGAAACAGGAGAAACAGCTTGACTCATTAGTATCCCTAACGAAAGAAAGAGAAGAGTCCAATGAAAGAATAAATGAAATGATTGGTACAATAATTAATGAAATTAACTTGTCTGATTTACTAACGGAAAATAGAATCTTAGATAAGTTATCAATAAAGTTGTCTGTAGTTACATCCATAAATGAAAATATACTTTTTGAAATTTTCAAATCGACGTTTAAAATTAACTTAAATATTTTAAAGATTTAGCTTGTGGGATATTTAAAAATCCATCTACTTGGGATGAAGAACATAATAAACTTAAGTCGAAGGAAACTCTTGAAGATTTAATTTCGACTATCAACAATATTTTACTTACCAATAACAAAGAAATATACAAAGTTAATAATGACGAGTATTCGTTCATCTCAAAGATAGCTGAGTTAAAGTATTTAATTCGGGATTATAAAATT
>NZ_JNAA01000015.1:0-17795 GCF_000696055.1 Exiguobacterium sp. AB2 | reverse complement strand
ATGACGAGCAGCATGTCCCGAAGAGGCAACTGTTGGGATAATGCGGTGATTGAATCGTTTCATTCGAATTTGAAGTCTGAGGAGTTCCAGTACGTCAAGTTCAACTCGTTAAGTGACCATGAAGTGCGTGAGCGGGTGGACCATTACTTAACTTACTATAACGAAGAACGTATCCAAGAAAAATTAGGCTACCTCACACCGATAAAATATGGTGTGGTGGCAGCCTAATAAGGTGTTTTTATTAGTGTCTCATATAGCTAGGTCAGTCTACTAAGCAACGGATTTTTTTTATCTCTTCACAAGGATGACGGTCCCGCCTTGATCTTGGGCAGGCAATTGTACCGTGACTTTGCCATCGTGTTGTACGACGTAAGCGCGTCCACTATAGCGATCGACGAGCACGGTCTTATGCTTGTGTTTCGTTTGGAACGTCGCCTTTTGCGCCGTCTCTTTCGTGTTCAAGCCGACAAGGACAGATTGTTTGCCGTATGTTCGTTCAAAGATGGAATAGCCTGTGCTCGATCCCCCGGAAACAACAGTGCGTGTCCCTTTGCTGAACACTTTCGAGTAATCGGCACGGATGTTCAACAGCTTCTGGTAATGCGTATGCATCGCTTTCCCTTCACCCGTGACGCGTTTCCAGTCGAAGTCGTAACGGTTTTCGTTAAACTCGCCTTTATCCATGTCACCAGCATGTTTTCCAGATTGGCCGATCTCTTCACCGTAGTAAATGACCGGTTGCCCTTTGGCTGTCATTTGAAGCGAGGCCGCGACCATATGTTTTCCTTCGTCGCCACCTGCACGCGAGACGAGGAAGCCATCTTCGTCATGGCTCGACAAGAACTGACCAAGCGTCGCCTCGTTTGATAGTTGCTTGTTCCGGTATTGAAGGGCACTTTCGACTCCATCAATGTTCCCGTTCACGAAGCTCTCCGCTTGATATTTGAAATCAAAGTCGAGGAGGGAGTCCATTTGACCGCTACGCAAGTAACCGCCTGTGTTATTCACACTTGCACCGTAATGTTCACCAATTAGCTTGAAGTCCGGCTTGATGGCAGTCAACTCGTTTTTGAACGACTTCCACGTCGTCGAATCGACGTGTTTGACCGTGTCGACCCGGAAGTAATCAATCGTGTTGCCTTTCTTCGTTTTCGAGCGCTTAATCCAGTCGGTTTGCCATTTGACGAGTTGGTCCCGGACGGCAGCTTCTTCTGTCTTAAAGTCCGGAAGTCCAGAAAGCGACATCTTCAAGTCGTCCCCGTCGACCGGATTCGAACGAATCATGCCTTCAAATACTTGCCGCTCTTTATTCGTCGGGAAGTTCGTCGCTCCATTCGATACCGCACCAGGTTCCATCCCATAACCTGGGTGGTTCAAGACGACATCGACCATGATTTTGATACCGCGTTCGTTCGCGGCGTCAATTAAACGATGGAACGCTGCCATGTCCCCGAGATGTTCATCGAGTTTCTCGAAGTTTTTCGCCCAATAGCCATGATAGCCATATTGAGATCCTTCTTTTCCGTAGCGGAGATCCCAGTCGATGTTATCCACAATCGGCGTGATCCAAATCGTGTTGATGCCTAGCTTATCGAGATAGTCGAGTTTTTTCGTGATACCGGCGAAATCACCGCCGTGATATGACTCAGGATGATCTAAGTCGTAATACTCTCCGTTCGGATTGTTGTTCGTCTTGTCGCCGTCATAGAACCGGTCCGTCAACATGAAGTAAATCCGTGCCTCGTCCCAGTCGAATTCTTGTTTGTCTTTCATCGTGACCGGTCGGACGTTGACGCTTGTCTTCGTCGTGTGCACGTTACCGTATTGGTCGATTGCTTGAATCGTCAGCGTTTTATTGCCCGGCTTCACAGAGTCTTTGACCGCGATCGTCTGTTTGTTTAGCGCTGGGTCGATTGCTAGTTTTGCCGGTCCACCGAGTGGGCGGGCATCGATGTAAAGCTCACGCAACGTCACTCCTTTTGGAAGCGTCGGCTTCACGTGAACGACGGCGTTTTCCCGCGAACTGATGGCTTTTGGTGAGACGGACGACGTCAACTTGACGTTCGGACGCTTGTATTCGACACGTGACGCTTCGAAATAAGGGTCTTTCACCTCGGTCGTCACACCGTCTTTCGTCACGAGGAACGTGTAGTCGTGTGTTCCTTCCGGTAACTTGACAGTATGGCGGAACCATTCGTTCTTCGCTTCGTACGTCATCGGATACGTCGTCCCGTTCACTTTTAAGGCGACGCGCTCGACTTGATCGATTGTCCCTGCTTCGTACAATTCTTTATCACGATAAAAGAACGTGATCTCACCGTTTTCAAAGACCGGTCCTTGAATTGTCGGAACTTGGTGGAACACGCCTTTTCCACTCTCAACGACGACTTTCGTGATGCGATCGGTACCGAGTTTGACGTATCGGTCTTCCCCGTAACCGTCTTTGACGGCCCAGTCCGTGCCTTTGCGAATGACGAAGCCGACGTTCGTCGCGTCTTTTCCGACCGGGATGCGGAAGATGGCCCCAGCTTCGGTCACTTTGTACGGATCGACTTGCCCATCTTTCGCACCGGTGCTCCACGTCCATAAGTTCCAATCCTTATAATCCCCGTCTGCCCGGACGTACGTCATCTCGATATACCGCTGCGTCTTCCATGGATCCGCCACTTCCGTGATCGTCTTAAACGACGTCGTGAGGGCAGGGAGCGTCGTGTTCGACAATTTGCCTGTGACGGCACCTGCTGGGATGGTCGCTTCCAACGTTTGACCGAGTGTAAATGGAGCTGTCGGTGTCACCGTCACCGTCGATCCGCTCGTTTCGACACGGAACGGGACAGACGTATCCCCGCTCTTCAAGCTGACATCGGAAGCATTGAGTGTGACGGGTTCATTGAACGTCCATGTAATCGGGGCATCGAGGGCGATGTCCGTCGATTGGTTCGCCGGCGTTACGGTCGTCACTTCCAATTGGCTCACCGACTCGACACCGCGCAGCGTATAGGCCGAGCTATACACGGATTGCGTCGATGGGTTCGCCGAGACGTTCCAACTGTCGGCTAGTTTGTTGCCCGGATTGCTTGGGATGGTGTCAAATGCGCCGTGTTCTCCGGCATTGTTTCCACTCAGCACGGTCAAGACCCGGAGCTGGTCGTTGTTCGTTAAACCAAGCAGCGACAATGGAATTTTTCCTTCGAAACCTTTCGTCCGATCGAGGGCGAACGAGGCGCCGTTCAAATTCGTCAAATTCGCGAGTGGAACGGACTTGCCCGATTCATAGAGCGCGGCTTCTTTAATCGCTGTGTCGCCATCGACGCGAAGTAAAATATGATACTGCGGCTTCCGATCGGTTTGACTGAAGTTGAACGGATAACCGAGTGGATTCGTGTTCACGCCCGAGTCCTCGTCATTCACTTGAAGTGCGATGTTTATGTACTGGCCGTTGTCGCCCCAATTCGGGACATTCTTCGCATCGACATAGAAATAAAGATGCTTGGCGTCGTTTTGCATGTACAAGTCGCCGAGGTCAAACCCTTGCCATCCGGCCGTAGGGGACGTGGCGAGCGCCGGGACGTTGGTCCAATCACTCTTGACTCCATCAATGTTGATTGCCGTCGGTTCGGCGAGGACGTTCACCGGGACGCCTGTTTGAATCAGGAGGACAGAAGATAACAGGAGGGTGGACGTACGGCGTGCGGTTTTATTCTTCATAAAGCACCTCTTTCAGGAAATTTGATCGTCTACAGGGCAACGAAATAGGAAAATTGTGCAAACGGTTTCAAAAATAGTGTAGCCGATTATGTAAGCGTTCACAATATAATTTTTAAAAAATAAAAAGCCGCCCAACATTTTTGTGGGCGGTCACGGGGCATAAGGTGTTGTCTGAGCCAATCTTCCTTTAACAATCAATCGCTCGGTCGCATCAAACGTACATGTGACGAGCGTGATGGTCGGATCGATTGTCTCATCGAGCACATCGACTCGAGATGGCGGAACCGTTTCAAGCGATGTGACGACATATTCATACGTGTGCGTCAAGTCGGTGACGTACACGCTCATTCCCGTTTCAATCTCATGGAGTGGGCCAAACAAGGAGGTTGGGCTTTGGGTATAATGACCGGCCAAAGCGTAATTGCCGAGCCCCATCTGTTGGTTTGGACGCATCGTCCCGGCCCCGACGGCCAAGTTATCGGCTTCAAGTCCATACATGATGGGCAACTCCAACTTGATTTCCGGCACCGAAATCACTCCGATTGTCGGCAATTCATGAAAACGATTGCGCACTGTCACTAAATCGTTCCATGACAGCGGAGCGACAGCTGAAAAGTCAAACTCCCCTGATTTCGGTTGCTTCAGTTGCAAGCCTTCGGTCACGCGTTGACTGTTAGACACCGCGACTTGGTCTTTCCACCACGCGTTCGATAGGAAAAACAACCCGACAAGGATGAAGAGGATACCCAGTCCGAAGCGGATGCGTCTCATGATTGTGTCATCCGCGGTAGCTTAGCCCCCGGATGTCCCTCCTTTCGGTATATTCCAACACGACATGAGTCGGTCGATCACGATTGGCAACACGTCCTCTGAGATGGCGGCAAACCCGAACAGGAACTGTCGGGTCAAATCTTGCCGATGAATCGCGTATTCATCCATCGCTTTCATGCGAATACTTGCCGCCTCGGCTTGTCGGCGCAACGTCTCATTCGAATGAGCTGTCTTCACTGTCAGGATGACATGGAGACCCGCACTCGTTCCAGAGACCGTTATGGCCGATTCATATGGTTTGAAGGCGGAGACGACAATCTCGAGTTTTCGCCGATAGGTTTTGCGCATCCGGTTCAAATGTTTCTCGAAGTCTCCACATGCCATGAACTCGGCGAGCGTATGCTGTTCGAAGCGGGGCACGCTGCAAGTGAAATGACGGTAACGTGCCCGGTATCGATTCAACAGTTTTGGCGGCAATACCATATACCCGATTCGAAGCGACGGCATGAGCGATTTTGAGAACGTGCTCAAATAAATGACGCGCTCGTTTTGGTCCATGCTTTGCAGTGAAGGGATTGGCTTCCCGCTATAGCGGAACTCGCTATCATAATCGTCCTCGATGATGTACGTCTGACGGTCGGACGCCCAGTTCAAAAGGCGTTGCCGTCGACTGACGGACAAGATCGTACCGGTCGGGAACTGATGGGCCGGCGTGACGTAGACGGCATCGATTTGTTCTGTCTCGAGTCGGTCGACGACGAGACCGCTCTCATCGACGGGGATTGGAATATAACGAAGCTTTTGCTGTTCGAATAGCTGTTTCGTGAGCGGGTACCCTGGGTCTTCAATGCCGAACGTCTTCGCGTCGGTCAACAAGTCGAGAAGTTGCGGGAGCAACTGCTCGGTGCCGGAACCGACAATAATCTGTTCAGGAGAACAGCTCACACCTCGGGAATGATAGAGATACGTCGCAATCTCTTGACGGAGCACGAGGTCGCCTTGGACGGGACCGAGGGTGAGCAAGTCACTGTTCTCCTCGGTGACAACTTGTTTGATATGGCGGCGCCATCGTTCGAACGGAAAGGCGGCCGTGTCGATTTGACTCGGGTATACGTCAAACGTATACGTCTTCTTCTCTGGGAGCGGCTCAATCGTCTGCATCCGCTCGTTGCGCTGCACGTATAACTCTTCTTGCGGCAACACGTAGAAGCCTTTCCTCGGAACGGACTCGATATAGCCCTCAGCAAGGAGCTGAGCGTAGGCGAGTTCGATTGTCGTCTGGGAGACGTCGATAAAGTCGCTCAGTTTCCGTTTTGACGGCAGTTTCGTCCCGGTCGTCAACGTATCGTCGACGATCGCTTGGCGGATGTGTAAGTAGAGTTGTTCATATAAAGGCGTGCTCGATTCTGGTTCGAGCGCGAGTGTAAGCATATCCATCTTAAATCCTTTCCGTGGTCACCCGAAGAAGAAATAAAGGACGAAACCAAGGACGAGGAGTAAGCCGAATAAACCTGGTTTCCCATAGTAAGTACGATCTTGCGCTTTGTCGCGCGGGTCGAATTGGGCCATCCACAGTCTTCCTTTCTCATTGATTCCATTCGAGAATGGAAAACAGATGTCCTTCAATCGAACTGACCACTTTAAAAACTATCAAACTGACACTTTCAATATAGTCAATTCAATCTATACTTACAAGTAGATTAGCCTATATGGAGGGGATTTAAATGGAAAAGAGACAAGTCGGTACAGATAAAGTAAAACGCGGGATGGCCGAGATGCAAAAAGGCGGCGTCATCATGGACGTCATCAACGCAGAACAAGCTAAAATTGCTGAGGCGGCAGGTGCGGTCGCCGTCATGGCACTCGAGCGCGTTCCTTCAGATATTCGTAAAATGGGTGGAGTTGCCCGGATGGCAGACCCAACGATTATCGAAGACGTCATGGGAGCGGTCTCGGTCCCAGTCATGGCAAAATGCCGGATCGGTCATATCGCCGAAGCACGTGTCCTTGAATCGATGGGGGTCGATTTCATCGACGAGAGCGAAGTGTTGACGCCAGCGGACGAAGAGTTCCACTTGTACAAGCGTGACTACAAAGCACCGTTCGTCTGTGGCGCCCGTGACCTTGGTGAGGCAGCGCGTCGCATCGGCGAAGGCGCAGCGATGATTCGGACGAAAGGTGAGCCGGGAACAGGGAACATCGTCGAAGCGGTTCGTCACATGCGCACGGTTCAAGCACAAGTGAAACGTCTCCTCTCGATGAGCGTCGATGAAGTGATGACGGAAGCGCGCGACCTCGGTGCACCGTTCGAAGTCCTCATGCAAATCCGTGAAGCTGGCCGCCTTTCGGTCGTCAACTTCGCAGCAGGAGGTATCGCGACACCAGCCGATGCGGCACTCATGATGCATCTTGGTGCGGACGGCGTCTTCGTCGGATCGGGAATCTTTAAAGCCGAGAACCCAGAGAAGTTCGCTCGTGCGATCGTCGAAGCGACGACGTACCATGACGACTTCGAGCGTATCGCGAGTTTGTCAAAAGGTCTCGGCGAAGCGATGAAAGGCTTAGACGTCCGGACGCTTAAAGAAGAAGAGCTCATGGCACCACGAGGGTGGTAAGATGACGACGATTGGCGTACTCGGAATGCAAGGGGCGATTCGTGAACACGTCCGGATGCTCGAAGCACTCGGCGTCGACACACGCGTCGTTCGTTCAGTCGAAGACTTGAATCAAATCGACGGTCTCGTCTTACCGGGTGGAGAAAGCACGGCGATGCGTCGTCTACTCGACCGCTACGGGTTACTCGAACCGCTTCGTGATAATACGCAGCTTCCGATGTTCGGGACGTGTGCGGGTTTAATTTTGCTCGCGACAGAAGTCGAAGGATACGATGCCCATCTTCGAAAAATCCCGATGACCGTGAAACGGAACGCGTTCGGCCGTCAAGTCGACAGCTTCGAAGTCACGTTACCGGTGAAAGGGATTGACGAGGCGGTAGAAGCGGTATTCATCCGCGCTCCGCAAGTCGCGTCGGTCGAACCGGTCGTCGATGTCCTCGCAGAAGTGGAAGAGGCCATCGTGGCTGTCCGCTACGATAAATACGTCGCCTGCTCGTTCCACCCTGAGCTGACAGACGATTTGTCGATGCACCGCTATTTCTTGAACATCGTGGCGGCGAACAAGCATCAACTCGCATAAAGGAGAGGCTCCTGAAATCGGGAGCCTTTTTTATGTCGTTTTTTGCTACACTAAGACGAGACATGAATAGAAAGGGGCAAGGTTGTGAAAGCGAGATGGATGATGTGGTTGCTCATCGGAGCAATCTTCATGAATATAATGAATCCGAACAACGCAGCGGCCGCACCGAGCGTTGAGGCGAGCGGGGCGATGCTCGTCGATTTGACGACGGGTCAAGTGCTGTTTTCAAAAGAGGAAGATGCGATGTTACCTCCGGCCTCGATTACAAAACTGATGACCGCGTTCCTCGTCCGCGAAGCGATCGAGGCGGGCGAACTCAGTTGGAATCAGGAAGTGACACCGAGCGCGGAGGCGCTCGCATTGACACAGAAGCCAGGTCTTGCTCGCATCCCGCTCGTCAATAAACCGTATACGGTGAAAGAATTATATGATGTGGCGTTGATTCGCTCGGCGAACGAAGCCGCCGTCACGCTCGGTGAGGCGGTCTCCGGGTCGGAAGCGGCGTTCGTCGAGTTGATGAACGAACGGGCGACGGCGCTCGGGATGACTCAGACGACGTTCGCGAACGCATCTGGACTCGACTCGGTCTCCGCCGGACGTCCGGGCGAGAACTTGACGTCGGCGAGCGATTTGATGAAACTGGCGCTCGCTTATTTAACGAAATACCCCGACGTGCTCGATGTGACGAAGCAGGCGTACGTCGATATTGACGGTGTTCGTTTCGAAGCGACGAACCGGATGCTCGCCGGCCATGATTTGTCGTATACCGGCATGCTCGGTTTCAAAACGGGGACGACAGACGACGCCGGATACTGTTTCGTCGGTGTCTCGACGCGGGATGGGCGGACCGTATTGTCTGTCGTATTAGGCGCGAAGACAGACGAAGGTCGTTACACGGCGACGAAAGCACTCCATGACTATGCGTATGGCGAGTTTGTCATGACCCCGCTGTTACGGAGCGGCGAGGTTGTGCCAGAGTCTGTCTTCGTGGCGGGCGGGGAGACGGAGCGGGCTACGGTCCGCACGACGTCCACGTTCGAGGTATTGATTGAGAAAGGGCAAGAAGTCCCGTCCCTCGTTTATGATTTACCCGACACGACAGCACCGCTTGCTACAGACAAGCAAGTCGGCACGGTGACGGTCGAACTTTCTGAATCGGTCCGTTACTTAGATGGCGAGCAACCGCCGAAAGCGACGCTCGTTGCAGCAGAAACGGTCGACACGGCATCGTTTTTAACACGGATGACGCGTGCGTTTTCAGATTTTCTTGATGAGGTCCGACTCGTGCTCGGAAAACTGAGTCTTGTCGATAGACTCGAGTTGTTGTAAAGTAAAACTAATTCAATGACAGATGCAATGATGAGGAAAAGTACGTTACAGTCATCTACTGACAGAGAGCTAGTGGTTGGTGCAAACTAGCGGGATGGTGTAACCGAATCGGCCTCGGAGCATTGGCTTGGAAACAAGTCACGTCCTGCACACGTTACGTGCATCGAGTGGCCTGGATTTCAGGCAACGAGGGTGGCAACGCGGATCCAAGGTGGTTCGTCCCTTTCCTACGGGAAAGGGACGTGCCGCCTTTTTTATGTGAAAAAGGAGGAAATAAGAATGTTAGACATTAAACGATTACGCCAAGATTTTGAAGACATTAAAGCGAAGCTCGCCCACCGAGGGGAAGACTTGAGCGCGCTTGACCGTTTCCCAGAGCTCGAGGAGAAACGACGCAACCTGATTAACGAAGTCGATGTAAAGAAAGCAAAACGGAACGAGGCGTCAAAACAAATCGCCGAATTGAAGCGGAACAAACAAGACGCAGACGCACCGATTCTCGAGACACGCCGACTCGGGGATGAAATCAAGTTGTTGGATGAAGACTTGCGTGAAGTCGAAGCGGAGTTGAACATGATTTTGCTCAGCATCCCGAACATTCCGCATGAATCAACACCAATCGGTGAAACGGAAGACGACAACGTCACGATTCGTGAAGTCGGAACGAAACCGACGTTCGATTTCGAGATGAAACAGCACTGGGACGTGATGGAAGACTTGAAGATTGTCGACGTCGAGCGGGCTGGGAAAGTCACGGGCAGCCGCTTTGTCTTCTATAAAGGACTCGGTGCCCGTTTAGAGCGCGCCTTGATCAACTTTATGATGGACATGCATGCCGATGAGCACGGCTATTCAGAAGTCCTCCCGCCATACATGGTCAACCGCGATGCGATGACCGGGACGGGTCAGCTTCCAAAGTTTGAAGAAGACGCGTTTAAAGTGGCGGATACGAACTACTTCCTCGTCCCGACAGCGGAAGTGCCGGTGACGAACATGCACCGTGATGAGATTATCGCAGAGGAACAGCTTCCAATCACGTACACGGCGTACAGCGCTTGCTTCCGTTCAGAAGCCGGGTCGGCCGGCCGCGATACGCGTGGTCTCATCCGTCAGCACCAATTCAACAAAGTCGAGCTCGTCCGTTTCGTGAAGCCTGAGGAGTCTTACGAGCAACTCGAGCTGTTGACAGGTCACGCGGAGGAAGTGCTCAAGCGTCTCGGTCTCCCGTATCAAGTGCTCAGCATGTGTACGGCCGACCTCGGTTTCACGGCTGCGAAGAAATACGATATCGAGGTGTGGATGCCGGCTCAAGGCATGTACCGCGAAATCTCTTCTTGCTCAAACTTTGAAGATTTCCAAGCGCGCCGTGCTGGTATCCGTTTCCGTCGTGACGTGAATGCGAAACCGGAGTTCGTGCATACACTGAACGGTTCAGGACTTGCTGTCGGTCGGACAGTCGCTGCGATTTTGGAGAACTTCCAACAAGCGGACGGCTCGGTCGTCATTCCTGACGTGCTTCGTCCATATATGGGCGGCATCGAGAAAATCGAGATGCCACGTTAAGCTCGTTTTTACCCCGTCGACACGACACTCGTGTCGACGGATTTTTTATAAAAATTTTTCTAATGTTTTTTCACAAAAGGGTTTGACATCTGTCCCATCAGTTGGTACTATAAATCATGTCGAGCGAGATGATTGTTCGCGAATTGTATATGAGCTTTGGAGGTGTACCCAAGTGGTTTAAGGGAACGGTCTTGAAAACCGTCAGGGGTGTAACAGCCTGCGTGGGTTCGAATCCCACCACCTCCTCCATTTTTATTTTGGAGGCTCAACAATTTCATATCTTTTGGAGGTGTACCCAAGTGGTTTAAGGGAACGGTCTTGAAAACCGTCAGGGGTGTAATAGCCTGCGTGGGTTCGAATCCCACCACCTCCTCCACTTTCTTTTTTTACACTTTTTTAAGCCTGGAGTTGTACCCAAGTCCGGCTGAAGGGGACGGACTCGAAATCCGTTAGGAGTCGCAAGGCTCGCGTGGGTTCGAATCCCACCAACTCCGCTTGATTGGGCATCTGCATGGGCAGATGCGTTTTTTTATGGTCGCAGACTCCGGTCTGCGGCATTTTTTTTGTGGCAAAGTGGCGAACAACGGCTAGTCTCATAGGAAAGCGGGAATTCTAATCGTATAGAGTTTGTGCGGATTCATGAGAAAGAAGGTGAACGTCATGGATTGGGTCGAGCTATATGTCGAGGAGGTCGTCAAGCATGTTCCGGCGGGGAGACGTGACGAGCTGGCCGAATCGTTGCGCCATGAGATTGAAGCGAAGTTGCCGGCGGATGCGATGGAAGTGGAAGTGAAACGTGTATTGGATGAAATGGGACATCCTGCGGTCGTGGCAGCGCGCGTCCATAAAGGGCAATATGTCATCGGACCGACGCTGTTCCCTTTCTACGTCTCGATCTTGAAGCTCGTCGTACCGATTGTGCTAGCAGTCGTCTTTGCAGGTCTCGTGCTAGCGAGCATTCCAACGTTTTCAGGTCCGGTCCTTCCGACGCTCGGTACGTTTTTGACGAACGTGTGGGACGCGTTATGGAACGTCGGTATTCAACTGATCTTTTGGATTACACTCGTGTTCTTTTTAATCGAGCGTTATGGAGGCGAAGATGTGAAAACGCCGAAGATGAAGTGGGATGTGAATACACTTCGGGAACGGGAGCGCGGCGGACGGATCAGCAAGTGGGATGCTGGGATCGGGTTGTTTTTTACGGCGGTCTGGTTCGGTGTGTACGTCAACGCGGAGCGGTTGATTGGCATCTATGAATCGACGACGACAGGCTTCACGATGGTGACGCCGGTGTTCAACCAAACGTTTCTTTTTGACGTGATTGGATTATTCCTCGTCATCGTGTTGCTTCAAGTCGGGCTCGGGTTGTGGAAATGGGTGAAAGGCCGTTGGTCATATGCGTTTGCATCCTATAACTTGGTGAACAATCTCGCGTCGGCCACATTCATCATCTGGATGGCCAGCTCACCGCGGTTATTCGATACACGGTTCCTCGCCTGGGTCGAGACGAATGTACCGGCTAGTGTCTCGCTCACTTGGGTGTTCGGTATAGTCGTCGCCATCACGATTTTGGCGGCCGTGTTCGATTCCATCGACGGGTTCCGGAAGGCACGGAAGACGCCGCGGCACGATAAGCGGGCGATTGCCCACATATAAAAAAGGTGCGCCGCTTCTGTATGCGACGCACCTTCTTACTTATCTGACTTTCGCTTCACGTGCGATCGTCAATTGTTTTTCGATCTTCTCAAGGATGAGTTCAACCGAATCTGGATCGTTAATCAAATCGTACTCTTCAATCGAGAGACGAAGTACCGGGCAAAGGTTAAAGTTGTTGATCCACTCGGTATACCGCTCGTACATCTCTTCCCAATATGAGATTGGAGTTTGTTGCTCCATCTCACGCCCACGCATTTGGATGCGGTCGAGCACTTGTTCGAACGAGCCTTCGAGGTAGATGAGCAAATCTGGGTGTGGGAAGAATGGAGTGAGCACCATCGCTTCAAATAGACTCGAGTACGTCTCGTAGTCTGTCGGTGACATCGTACCTTTCTCGTAATGCATCTTCGCAAAAATCCCTGTATCTTCATAAATCGAACGGTCTTGGATAAATCCGCCGCCATATTGGAAAATCTTCTTCTGTTCTTTGAAACGTTCAGCCAAGAAGTAGATTTGGAGATGGAAGCTCCAACGCTCGAAATCGTGATAGAATTTATCGAGATACGGGTTCGTGTCTACTTTCTCGAGAGACGTCCGGAAGTTTAAGGCGTCTGCGAGCGAGTTGGTGATCGTCGACTTTCCGATTCCGACCATGCCGCCAATCGTGATGATTGTGTCATTCGGAATGTTATACTTTTCATTCAGCGTCATTTGGCTTGTGCTCCTTTAGTCAATTCTAGTTCGCGTTCAATCGTAGTGAGGACGTGCGTCAAATCATCCGGGTTGTGGACGAAGTCGAGCTCGTCGCCGCTAAACGAAAGAATCGTCACTTCGGGGTGGGTCGCGCGATAGGATTCGACGAACGTCTCGTAATCACGAGCGAGTTGTTCGAGGTAATCGCGTGACATGTTCTCTTCTACTTCACGTCCACGCAAAGCGACGCGCTTCATGAGCGTCTCGATGCTCGCGTGCAAGTAGATGACGACATCAGGTTTCGGCATATCATGCGTCAAAATCTTATAGATTTGCTCATACTTATTTAAATGAGCCGGTCGTAGGGAACGGTGGGCAAAAATCAAGTTCTTGAAAATATGATAGTCTGAAACGACGGATTGCTGTTGACTCAAGTGGTGTTTGTGGATATCGTCTAATTGCTTGAAGCGATTGCACAAGAAGAACATTTCCGTTTGGAAACTCCATTCTTCGATATCTTCATAAAACTTGCCGAGAAATGGGTTCTCTTCTACAATTTCATTCAGCATCTGCATTGAAAAGTGCTGACTGATGATATGGGCCAGTGACGTTTTCCCGACACCAATCGGTCCCTCTACCGTTATAAACATATGATGTCATCCTCCATTATCCAAAGTGCAAGTTCCATTCTAGCATACAATGGATGGGATAGGGCGAGCGAAATGATTTTCATTTTTTTTCATAATAAGTGATGAGAAACGGAGTGTAAATATGGAACGTGATGAACGATTTATGCGGCTCGCTATAGAAGAAGCAAAGAAGGCGGAAGCGATTGGGGAAGTCCCAATCGGATGCGTCATCGTCAAAGGTGACGAGATGATTGCGACCGGTCACAATCGCCGAGAAACAGACTTGTTGGCAGCGGCTCACGCGGAGATGATTGCAATCGAATCAGCGAACGAGACGCTTCAAAATTGGCGGCTTGAGGACTGTGAGTTGTATGTGACGTTAGAGCCGTGTCCGATGTGCGCGGGTGCCATCGTTCTCTCGCGTGTAAAGCGAGTCATCTTCGGAGCGCATGATCCAAAAGGCGGTTGTTGTGGGACGCTCATGAACCTCGTTCAAGATGAACGGTTCAATCATCAAGCAGAGGTGACAGAAAATGTTTTAGCAGAAGAATGTGGCGCGCTCTTGACGGATTTCTTTCGTGACCTTCGTCAAAGGAAGAAGCTAGCTCGGCTTGAACAGAGAGGTTGCAACCCTCTAGATTAAACAGTATAATGTAATAGCACTCAACGAAGTGCTTAACTTCATTTACCCATTTGCCGTGCTAGGCGGGGAGGTAGCGGTGCCCTGTAACTCGCAATCCGCTATAGCGAGACTGAATTCCGATTCGAGGGAGTGCATTGGTGTGGCCTGTCCTCGTGTAAGTGGCGTTGACGTCTGAGTCCTGCGCAACGGTCACCCATGAACCAGGTCAGGTCCGGAAGGAAGCAGCCTTAAGTGGTGACGTACCGTGTGCCGCAGGGGTGCTTGGGCCGAGCAAACTGCATGAGTAACGCACATTGACGTGCTTTCAGAAATCGGTGCGCGGCAGATTTATTTAATAACTTTAATCTACGGCCCCAGGGTTGTAGATTTTTTTGTATGATGAAATAGAGACAGATGAGAGAAAGGAGGCGGAGACATGGCGTATCAAGCATTGTATCGGGTCTATCGTCCGCAGTCGTTCCAAGAGGTGGTCGGCCAAGTTCATATTACACGTACGATTCAAAACGCATTGCTCGAGGAGCGGGTATCCCATGCGTACTTGTTCTCTGGTCCAAGAGGGACGGGGAAGACGAGTCTTGCTAAAATCATCGCGAAAGCAATCAACTGTGAGACGGCCCCGACGAGAGAACCGTGTAACACATGCCCGACATGTATCGCCATCACGGAAGGGACGAGCCCGGACGTGTTCGAAATTGACGCCGCGTCAAATAACGGGGTCGACGAGATTCGCGAGATTCGCGATAAAGTGAAATATCCGCCTTCGCAAGCGCGTTTCAAAGTATACATCATCGATGAGGTGCACATGCTGTCGACCGGTGCGTTCAACGCGTTGTTGAAAACGTTAGAAGAACCGCCGCCGCATGCCATCTTTATTTTGGCGACGACGGAACCACACAAAATTCCGGCGACGATTATCTCGCGCTGCCAGCGCTTTGACGTGAAGCGCCATGAGGTCGGCCAGTTGCAGACGCGAATGGCCTATATTTTAAACGATCAAGAATATGAGTATGATCCGGAAGCGCTCAAACTGATCGCCCGTGCGGCCGATGGCGGTATGCGCGATGCATTGAGTTTGTTGGACCAAGCCCTTGCGTTCAGTGACGACCGTTTGACAGAAGATGCGGTCCTAGAAGTGACAGGAGCCGTGACTGATGATGCGTTGCTCGAGATGGCTTACGGCTTACAACAAAAACAACTCGATCGCATTCTTAATACGCTAGAGACAATGTTGCGCGACGGGAAAGACTTGAAGCGTTTCGTTGAAGATCTCGTCTTCATTCATCGTGACGCGCTACTCTTAAAAGCTTCCCCTCAAGCCGTCGATTTACTTGAGCGGGCCCGGCCGAACGAACAGTTCCGTGCCTTCGTCGAGGCGACGACGACGGACGCGTTGTTTCAAGTCATCGAAGAGCTAAACGAGTGTCAGCAACAGATGCGTTTGTCGAACCATCCGAAAGTACTCGTTGAATTGACATTTATCCGGATTGCGGAGCAAGGTCGGACGATGAGCGAGCAGATGCAACAGTTGCAAGACCAGGTCCGTGAACTGAGTAAAGAATTGAGCGAAGTGAAAAAGAACGGCGTGGCGATAGCGGACGCGCCTGCCGACAAACCGAAAGTTGTCAAACGGACCCAAATTCGTGTACCAAAAGAACGGATCCGTCAACTCCTGCAGCGGGCGGAACGTCAACATTTGAACGCGATTCGAGATAGTTGGGAAGATATCATGGGGAACATTCGAACTGTCGATGGCCCGATCTTTGCGTTGTTCTATGAGAGTGAGGCTGTCCTTTGTGCAAGCGACACCTTACTGGTACAATTTAAAGATGGGATGACATGGCACTATGAACAAGTCAGTTCAAACGGCCGCACCCGTGACGTAATCGAGCAGGCGCTGTTTGAAGTGACGGGAATTCGTCGAGAGATCATGGCTGTACTTGAAACAGATTGGCTTGAATTGAAAAACGAGTTCATCCTTCAAAAACAAGCAGAGCGCACGGATACGAAAGAAGAAGCGAAGCCGGCAGAAGAAGATCCGCTTGTCGCACAGGCATTCGAACGTTTCGGTGATGTCGTCGAAATCGAAGAAGTTTAATAAAGGAGGCGCTTTATATGCGTGGAATGGGAAACATGAACAATATGATGAAACAAATGCAGAAAATGCAAAAAGACATGGCGAAAGCTCAAGAAGAGCTAAAAGATATGACGGTTGAAGGAACAGCAGGTGGCGGCATGGTCAAAGTCATCGTTAGTGGCCACAAAGAAGTGCTAGACGTCATCATCGCGGAAGATGCGGTCGACCCGGATGATGTTGAAATGTTGCAAGATCTTGTGCTCGCAGCGGTGAACGACGCAATGAAACAAGCGGATCAACTTGTAAACGATAAGATGGGACGTTTCACACAAGGGATGAACCTCCCAGGCTTTTAAGTGAAGAAAGGAAAGATGCGAGTTGCAATACCCTGAAGCGATTGGGCGGTTGATTGAGAGTTTTACAAAATTACCAGGCATTGGTCCGAAAACGGCCATTCGACTGGCCTTTCATGTGTTAGACATGGAGGAGGACGATGTGCTGACATTTGCTAAGTCTCTTGTCAGCGCCAAACGCGATATCAAGTATTGTACCGTCTGTGGACACATCACGGACGTAGACCCATGTTCCATTTGTACCGATTCGCATCGAGACGAAACGGTTGTCTGTGTCGTTCAAGATTCAAGAGACGTGATTGCGATGGAAAAGATGCGAGAGTATCGTGGGAAGTACCATGTGCTTCATGGTGCCATCAGTCCAATGGAAGGGATTGGTCCAGAAGACATTAACGTATCTAGTCTATTGACACGTCTGCAAGAGCACGAACAAATTACGGAAGTCATTTTAGCGACGAATCCGAATATCGAAGGGGAAGCGACTTCGATGTACTTGTCTCGTCTATTGAAACCAACCGGTATTCGTGTGACGCGGCTCGCTCACGGTCTCCCGGTCGGAGGGGATTTAGAGTACGCGGACGAAGTCACGCTGTCTCGTGCGATGGAAGGTCGAAGAGAACTATGAGGTGGTTTCGAAAGTCGCTACGAACGGAGTATGATCAACGATTTCTAGAAGAGTTGTTGGATGCGAAGGCGAAGTTCGAAGCGAAGCGTTATATGCTAGATGTAAGTATTGAAGATACGGGAGAGTTAGCAGCGCAAGTCAAACAAGCTGAGATGCTCTATTTCTTTTACTTGAAAGAAGCGAAACGACGTAACGTCTCGTTATCTAGTTTACGTTCTTGAGAGCGAGGCGAGGTCCTCGCTCTCTTTTTTGCGTATTGTGCTTGTTCGAGAAAAGGAGAAAGACGGGGTTGAAAAATAAACTAATGAATCTTCAGTTAATATAGAGGGTAGTGAATTGAGGCTATATAAATGAAGGAAAGAAATCAATAACGTGTGAGATGTAAGAGGAACTATAAAAAAGATAAAGTTTTTCTAGAAAAGTTATTGCGTGTTATTAATTTTACTGATATATTAATAGACGTCGCCGAGAGCGAATGAAAAAATGTTTTAAAAAGTTGTTGACCTTTTGTTGATAACTTGATAAGATATTTAAGTCGCCAAGAGCGACAGACGAA
>NZ_JNAA01000014.1:0-47708 GCF_000696055.1 Exiguobacterium sp. AB2 | reverse complement strand
CAATCCGGATGCATATAATAGAAGCGGAATCAATCGGTCAAAAGTCATATCGTTACAAATAGATTACAATCGTGAAAGAAATGCATGAAACGGAATTGCAAGGGAACATCTACATTACCGGCCGAATGGCAGATCATTACGAATTCGCCCAGCCAATAACCAAAAAAATAAAGAATTTGAAAGGGAGATACAATCATGGATAACAAACGTTATGTAGGCACTTACTATCAGGAGTCAGAGCTTGTGTCAAAAATTGATGAACTTCGCGCCCAAGGGCATCGCGAAGACGATCTGTACGTCGTTGTGAAAGATAAGTCGAACCTTTCGATGGTTCGCGGCGAAACGGATGCAGAAGTAAAAGAAACGAAAGCGTCATGGCTCGATCGTTTCTTCGGAGTAGCAGACGGCGGAGACGAAGTACGTCACACGTTCGATAAACTCGGCTTCTCAGAAGAAGAGACGGCGCGTCATCACCAAGATATCGAAAACGGCGGCATGGTCCTCTTGCTCGACAAGAATGACGGCGTGTTTGACGACGGACGTAACGATACGTTCGAAGGCGGCCGCACATCAGCAGGTTACGGATCAGAAGGTAACGAAGCGGGCAATATGACCGCGCGTGACTTCGGAACAGGGACTGGCGTAACCGGTGCCGGCATCGGTGCAACAGGTGCAGGCGTCAACTCGAACCGCTTCAACGATATGGATGAGGACATCCGTAACCGTACGGACTTGACGGACGAACAGAAACTCGAGTTGCACGAAGAGCGTCTCCTTGTGAACAAGGAACGTGTGCAGACTGGTGAAGTTCGCGTCGAGAAAGATGTCGTCGAACGCGAAGAACGCGTCGATGTCGAAGTCGAGCACGATGAAGTGTATGTCGAACGTCGCCGTGTCGATGGGGACCGTGAAGCGACAGGACATTCGTTCGATGCGACGACTGACCGCGATGAGATTCGCGTACCGGTCACGGAAGAACGTGTCGATGTGACGAAGAAAGATGTCGTTGCCGAAGAAATCATCGTCGGCAAAGAGAAAGTCAAAGATACGGAAACGGTACGTGAGACGTTGCGTAAAGAAGAAGCGCATATCGAAGGGGAAGACGACCTTCGCCATCGCGATCATGATCTCGATCGCAAACGTCGCGACGAGCGTGACCGCCTGTAATCGATTGACCAAGTACCTCGACAAGGATGGCTCTCTCTGAGGGACCATCCTTTTTTTCGCCAAGTAACCATAGGAGGAATCAATGCCATGAAACATGCGATTATCTCTGAAGTATTTGACCAGCCGGAGGCGCTGCTCAATCGAACGGTCGATTTGAAACGAGAAGGATACGCCGAAGAGGACATGTACGTCCTCGTCAAACGAGCCGACGTCGCGGACGCGGTCCGATGCCAGTCGAAGTTATATGTGCTCGTCACCGACGAACCGGGTACGGTCGCCTCACTCGTCACATCGAGCGAGCGACCGATTGAACGCTGGCTTGGTAGCATGCGGCTCACGAAGGAGCAACAGGATCGCTTCGCTCAGGAAGTCGAGCAGGGACGACTCTTCTTGTACGTCGATGCCGACCGTGGCGACCAATCGCTTGAGGCCGGCCGCCCGAAAATGAAATCAGAACCGGAGACGGAAGAACAGACGCTTGCCTTGCACGAGGAACGCTTGACCGTCGAGAAACAAGCCGTTCAAACGGGCGAGGTCGTCATCAATCGACACGTCGCGGAGACAGTTCAAGAGATTGAAGTCCCGGTCCGCAGGGAACAGGTTCATGTGGAGCGGACACCAGGGTCAGAAGACGTGCTCGAGGACTATGACTTTAATCAGCCCGGCATTCGCACGATTGACGAAGGGGACCATCTCCGGATTCAAGTCATCGAGGAACGGGCGTTCATCGTCAAACGTCCTGTCGTCGTCGAAGAGATTATCGTCCGGAAACAAGTGACCGAAGACGTGAAAACCATGACGGAGACGCTCCGTAAAGAAGAAATTGAAGTGACCGAGGTCGGCCAGGCCGACGTCACGATTCATGACCAGACAACCCGAAAGGATGAGACACGATGAGCAAACGTCGATTTGTAGACACATACCAAGACGAGGCGGCCCTCGTCGCCAAAATCGATCAACTGACCGAGGAAGGCTATGAGGAGAGCGACTTATATGTCGTCGCGAGAGACAAAGATGACGTCTCGCTCGTCAAACGGAACACCGACGCAAAAGTGGAAGCAGCGAGCGCGAACTGGATGCAAAAGTTCGCGGGTGTGGCCGAAGGCGAGCAGGAAGTGAAGCGGGCGTTGCTCGACCTCGGTCTCGCTGACGACGACGTCAACCGCGCGTATGGCGATATTTTAAACGGAGGCTACGCCTTGATTCTCGATGAACCCGACACGGGGTTCAATGACGGAAACAACCCGGCGTTCGAAGGGCACGAAGCGAACGCGGCGTTCGGGCGCGACCAAGACAAGTGACTAGAGCACCTACTGCCTTCTTGAAAAGGTGGTAGGTTTTTTGTTTGCTCCAAAAAGTAAGAAAAAAGTTTATGCAAACGATTGCATTCTTCGTTGAGTCGTGTAAAATGAGAGGTGAGATTGAAATACAGCGCTTTCATAGACAAGCGGTTGCATGATTCCGTTGTCTATCGAGGAGTAGCCTTGTAGAGAAAAAGGAGTGGCAGACAGATGAAACGATTGTTTGCAGTCGATGAATGGAAAGTAACGGAAGAAGGGCTTCACCCGAAAGAGAACCGTCTCGCCGAGTCGATCACCTCGCTCGGGAACGGTCATATGGGGATGCGCGGCAACTTTGAAGAAGATTACTCGAACGATACGCACCAAGGGTTTTATGTGGCGGGCGTCTATTATCCGGACAAGACGCGCGTCGGTTGGTGGAAGAACGGGTACCCGGAATACTTCGCAAAAGTGTTGAACGCAACAAACGTCATCGGACTTCGTGTTGCCATTAACGGGACAGCGGTCGACTTGGCGAAATGGGAAGTGAAAGGTTTCACCCGCGAGCTCGATATGCAACGTGGCGTCCTCACGCGGACGTTCACATTGTTGAACGGGACGGAAGAGACGAAAGTGGAAGTCGTCCGTTTCTTCTCGATCGTCGATAAAGAAATCTTAGCGATTCGTTATAACGTCACGCCGATCAACTACGAGGCGAAAATCGAGTTTACGCCATACTTGGACGGTGATGTCGTCAACGAGGACTCGAACTATGATGAGAAGTTCTGGTTGCCAGTCGAACACGGTGTCGAAGAGCGTTTCGGTTTTGTCACGACGAAGACGAAAAAGCTCGATTGGCACGTGACGGCTTCGATGATTGCAGACGTCGAAGGCGCGCGCTGTGAAGTGCTCGAAGCGACCGACCTGTTCGTCGCGAACAAGTTCACGGTAACGGCGCCAGCCGGTGAGACGGCAACGGCGTACAAATACGTCTCGGTCGTCACGAATCGTGATTACGACGTCGAGGCGCTCCAGTCGGAAGGGATGCGACGCGTCGAGATGGCGTTTGAGAAAGGCTTTGAGACGCTCCTCGCCGAGCAGACGGACGCTTGGCTCGCACGTTGGGAGGACGCGGACGTCCGCATCGACGGCGACGCCGAAGCACAACAGGGCATTCGCTTTAACATCTTTAATATGTATCAGACGTACACAGGCGAGGACTCACGTCTCAACATCGGACCGAAAGGGTTCACCGGTGAGAAATATGGCGGTGCCACGTATTGGGACACGGAAGCGTATTGCCTCCACTTCTACTTGGCGACGACCAAACCAGAAGTGTCGTGGAACTTGCTCAAATATCGCCACAACCAATTGCCGCAAGCGAAAGAGAACTCGGTGAAAAACGTCGGGATGGAAGGTGCCCTCTATCCGATGGTGACGATGAACGGGGAAGAGTGCCACAACGAGTGGGAGATCACGCATGAAGAGATTCACCGGAACGGCGCCATCGCACATGCCATCTTCAACTATACGAACTTCACAGGCGATAAGTCATACCTCGGGAAATACGGACTTGAAGTATTGGTCGAGATCTCGCGTTACTGGGCGAGCCGTGTCAACTTTGTCCCGCACAAAGATGTCTACATGATCCTAGGCGTCACAGGTCCGAACGAATACGATAACAACGTCAACAACAACTGGTACACGAACTTGATTGCCGCGTGGACGCTTGAATACACGCAAGAGGTGTACAACTACTTGAAACAAGCGGAGCCGGCTCGTCTTGGAGAGCTCGTCTCGACGCTCGGCATCACGGACGAAGAGATTGCGAAGTGGAACGATATCCAGACGAAGATGTACTATCCGAAAGACGACCTCGTCCCAGACGTGTTCATGCAACAGGACGGCTTCATGGATAAAGAACAAATCTTAGTGAAAGATCTCGATCCGAAACACTTGCCGCTCAACCAAAACTGGTCGTGGGACCGCATCCTCCGCTCGAACTTTATCAAGCAGGCGGACGTGCTCCAAGGGCTCTATACGTTCAGCGACCGCTTCACGGTCGAACAGAAGCGGGCCAACTTCGACTTTTATGAGCCGCGGACGGTCCACGAGTCGAGCTTGTCGCCTTGCGTCTACTCGATTATCGCGGCTGAAGTCGGTTACGAGGACAAGGCGGTCGAGTTGTACCAACGTTCGGCACGACTCGACCTCGATAACTACAACAACGACACGGAAGACGGTCTTCACATCACGTCGATGGTCGGCTCGTGGATGTCAATCGTGCACGGTTTCGCCGGCATGCGTGCCCATGAGAACGAGCTTACGTTCAGCCCGATGATTCCGAAGGATTGGAACGGCTATTCATTCAATATGCTCTGGCGCGGCCATCACTTGACGATCACATCGACGCGTGACTATGTGACGATCAAGCAGACGGGCGGCACGGACGTTTCCATCACGGTCTATGGAAATGTCGTCAACGTCCCGGCAAACGATGCCGTGACAATCGAGACAGTGAAAGCGTAATCAAATGCGTCAGTACAACAAGTCGGCTTCGGCCGGCTTGTTTTTTTTCATCATGCCTCTACAGATTGCATTATTTTAATGATAGGCAGCGCTTGGAATCTATGTTATCTTGATTCTTAGCTATTTTTGAAAGGGGAGACAAAACTTGACGGAAGCCGTTAAAGAACATGCTCGCATCGGAATCGTTTCGATTATTGGGGGAGTGTTCGTTGCATTATCCATGACATTATTTTTAATCCCGGCGGGGGTATACTCGACCGGATTTACAGGGCTCGCCCAAATCTTTACGCAACTGTTTGCGGGGACACCGTTTGAGCTCGGGGAAGGAATTTGGTTCTTCGTCTTAAACGTGCCGCTACTCATTGTCAGCTACTTCATGCTCGGCAAGAACATGATGATTCATACACTCATCAGTGTCGCGGCAGTCACCGTGTTCATTCGTGTGCTTCCACAATCGCAGCTCCTCTCGGACGATCCGCTCTTGAACGCCGTGTTCGGCGGGGTTTTGCTCGCCATCGGTTCAGGGATCACGATTCGCTTCGGCGCCTCGACCGGTGGATTCGATATCGTAGCCCTCATCTTGGCGAAATTCACGAACAATTCGGTCGGCGTCTACTTGTTCCTCATGAACATGATGATCGCACTTTGGGCCGGTGCGTTATTTGGTTGGCAGACTGCGCTTTATACAATCGTCTTCTTGTACGTGACGTCGAAAGTCATCGACGAGATTTATACGAACACGCAGCGTCAAACACTCTTCATCGTCACGAGCCATCCGGACGAAGTGACGAAAGAGTTGCATCAACACGTCTTCCGCGGCATCACGCTCATGCCTTCGATCGGCACGTACTCAAAAGTCGAAAAGGCGACGCTCATGATGGTCGCCCAGCGCCACGAAGTTCGTGAAATCACGCGCATCTGTAAGGATGCCGATCCGACCGTCTTCATCAACATGGTTCCGACCGAAGATGTCGAAGGTGCGTTTCGACGCTAAAATAACCCCCGCTGAACACTCAGCAGGGGTTATTGTATAGATAGAGGTCAAACAAGTGTGAGGGGGACGCGTGATGATTGGAGTCAGCATTGCGACGAAATGGGAATATGAAGCGACATTGGAGTACTATGACGTCAAAGCGGATGAGCGGTTCAGTTACCCGTATGGCGAGTATTTCAGGAGGATACTTAATGACGTCGAACTTGTTTTTTATAGCACCGGTGTGCGGAAAGCTAACGGGGTCGGTGCCAATCAATACATGATGTCTCGGTTCAATTTAGTAAAAGTCATCGTGGCTGGGACGTGCGCCGGAATCGATGATACGTTTGACCCGTTGGATATCTTCGTCCCGCATCGCGCCGTTCAATACGATTGTACGGTCAAAGAAGTAGAGCCGCTCATCAAACCATCGTTCATCGTCGACATTGAACTAACGAACTACGGGGAAGATTATTTAACCGGTACCATCGCGACGGCCGATCGAGCGGTCGTGATGTGGAACGATTATTTGGAACTGAAAGGACACGACATCACCATCGCGGATACGGAGGCGGGCGCCATCGCGTATATCTGCAAAAAAAATGACGTCGAGTGTATCATTGTCAAAGGAATCTCTGACTTCCCGGCAGATGAACGCGATACGAATCCAGTCGACTCGAACGTGGAACAAATCAATGTATACATCGCGAACACCCCAAAAGTCATGATTAAGATTTTTGACGACTATTTGTGGCGCTTTATTTGACCGAGTTTTAGAGCCGAACGCAAAACACACCGACTGCATTCAGTCGGTGTGTTGATTATGCCTTGATGCCGAGTTTTTCTTCGAGGTAGATGGCGATGCCGTCTTCCATGTTCGACGCGGTCACTTCGTTCGCGACGGCTTTCAACTGGCTGATGGCGTTCCCCATCGCGACGCCGGTGCCGACATAGTCGAGCATCTCGAGGTCGTTCTCCTCGTCGCCGAACGCGATGATGTTTTTGCGGTTGATGCCGAGATGTTTCGACACTTCACGCAATCCGAGCGCCTTCGATGTGTTTTGGCTCATGACTTCGATCATGTGCTCCGGCATGCGCCATTGGCGGTTCAAGACGGCCTCGGCGTGAACTTTATTCAAACGTGCACGGACGTTGTCGACGTGCTCTTTCGTCGCATGGATGAGGAGTGACGTCGGCTCTTCTTGTAAGTGTTTGAGCAAGTTGCCCGATGTGACGCTGAGCGCGCGCTCGGCGTAGGGGCTATAAAATTCTTGCGGTTCTTTTTGGAAGTAGACGTGGTCCGTCACTTCGACGACGATGTTGTGTGCTTTCGTCTCCGACACTTCCTCGATGATCTCGTGCGCCGTCTTGAGTGGGATTGGTCGGTGCGTCACGGCGTATGACGAGTCTTTCGGATGGTGGACGAGCGCGCCGTTGAAGTTGATGAGCGGCGTCGTCAAGTCGAGCTGGTCATAGTACATGATGGAGTGGCGATGCGGTCGTCCGGTCGCAATCATGACTTCATGACCGGCATCTCGCGCCGCTTGGAGCGCACGAATGTTTCGGTCGCTAATCGTCTTGTCATCTCGTAACAACGTGCCGTCCAAATCTACTGCGATTAAATAACGTGACATTAGTCATCCTCTTTTCTACGATGTGCTGTTTCTCTGACGGTATCATATTTCCGGTTTCAACGGAAAGAATATACAATCGAGGTCGCACATTTATCAGGAACAATGCTATACTAATCTCGTATGAGCAATTCATGCATCATCTGTGAGATGGAGGGGACTTTCGATGCGATATTTAGTCACATTGTTCTGGGCAATTTTGCTTTCGAACACAGCAATCTTTATCATTTCTGCTGTCGACGGCGTGCCATTCAATGCGGTGCTCGCGACAGCGTTTGGCGTGGTCATCACAATCTTTATCGTGCTCTTGGATGTCGTGAACCAAGATATGGGGATCAGCGACGTCGCCCAAGAGAAGTAAGGCGTTCACAATCAAACTGGCTCACAGTCGAGTCAGTTCTTTTTATATCATTTTAGGAGGGACTTACTATGAAAAATGATGCAAAACGCGCGAACTTTATTACGTTTGCCATTATCGCTGCCATCATCGTAATCGGCATCGGGCTCTTGTTCTTCTTGAACAACGCCAATGAAGAAGAGGGTGTCAACGCGGTCAATGCCGAAGAGTTGGAGACGAAAATCTCAGAAGAAGATGAAGTCGTGGTCTACTTCTGGCAGACAGGCTGTGAGTACTGTGAGCAGGTGAAGCCGTATATCGAGCCGCTCGTTGAAGAATATGATGCTGTCTCAATCAACTTGGCCGACCATAACGTCTGGACGACGTACGGCATCAACGGCACGCCGACGGTCATCCGGTTTGAGGACGGTCAAGAGACGGGCCGCATCGAAGGAGCCGTATCGGAACAGCAGTATGAGACATTTTTTAAAAATGAGGAGGGCGAACAGTGATTAAAAGCCGTTTCTACCAGACGTTGTTTGAATTGAACGCCTCCCCGTTCATCGCCAAACGGCTCCGGTGGTTCGCTGAATCGAACTATAGCCGTCCGCTCATCGCCTCGTTCGCGAAAACGTACAAGATTGACGTTGAAGAAGCGAAAGACCCAATCGATGCGTATCCGAGTCTGCACGCGTTCTTCACTCGACATCTGAAAGAAGGGGCCCGATTGATTGACGTAGATGCACAGTCGATTGTCTCTCCGTGTGACGGGAAGTTATCCATCGTCACCGATATCACGGACGATAGCCGCTTTGAAGTGAAGGGCCAATCGTACACGCTCGCTGAGATGCTCGGTTCGCAACAAGAGGCACGTCGCTATGCAGGCGGCACCGTCTGCGTGCTCTACTTGAGCCCGCGCGATTATCACCGCGTCCACGTCCCGCTCGCCGGGCGCGTCCTCAGCCACTACGAGCTAGGCGACCGCTCGGCACCGGTCAACGAGATCGGCTTGACGGAGACGGTTCGTCCGCTCTCGCGCAACTATCGCCGCATCACGCGATTCGATAGCCCTGCCGGTGTCTATGAACACATCATGGTCGGCGCCTTGAACGTCAACACGATCGAGTGGACCCATGACGGGTCGTACGTGGAAAAGGGAGACGAAGTCGGCTACTTCTCGTTCGGCTCGACCGTCGTCCTTTGCTTCGAAAAAGGGCGCGTCCATATCGATTCGTCTAAAATCGGTCCGGTCCGGCTCGGTGAAGCCATCGGCACGATTCAATGAAAATTTCAAACTTTTTCATTCCGGCCAAACGATACACTAGTCGTTTGGTCGGTTTTCGTTTACCATAGAAGGGATATCAATACTTATAAGAGTAGTTGAATCGCTTTAGATAATTGGAGGAATTCAAACGTGTTTAATCGACTTTATCCGAAACAGTTCGTCGCGTCAGTCTTTGACATCGACCTTGAAGAATTAAAAGACCGTGGTGTCCGCGTCATTTTGACGGACCTTGATAATACACTCGTGGCTTGGGACGTCCCGCACGCACCGGAGCTTCTTTTGCTCTGGCTTGAAAAAGTGAAATCACATGGACTTGACGTCATCGTCGTGTCGAATAACAATGAAAACCGCGTCCGGACGTTCACGGAACCGCTCGGACTCCATTACGTATCGCGTGCGAAAAAACCGTTGCCGTCCGGCTTCAAGCAAGCGCTTGCGAAATACGGCTATTCGACGAAAGAAGCGATTTTCTTAGGCGACCAGTTGTTCACGGACGTGCTCGGCGCGAACATGGCCGGCATCCACGTCATTCACGTCGAACCGGTCGTCAAGACAGACGGTTTCGTCACGAAGTTCAATCGCATGCTCGAGAAAGTCGTGTTCGCGCATATGAAACGTCGCGGGAAGTACGTATTGATCACGAAGAAAGTCGAGGAAATCGCCGTCGATGCGAAGCGGGCCAAAGTGGCCGTCGCTGAGAAAATCGGGGAAGCGATGCACTCGCGTTCCGAAGATTCACATAAAAAAGATGAATAAGGACCTCGAACGCACAGGAAGAAGGAGGCTGTCCTTGTACGGCGCGTAAGGCGTCGGAATTAACGCTTCAGGAGTAGCGGCGAGGCGCTACAGTGAATGAAGAAGAGGAAACTCAAATGACAGCAAATCATGCTATGGAAGAAACAAAACGTTATTGCGCCGGTTGCGGCGTTCTCATTCAAACGGAAGACCCGGCTGGTGTCGGGTATGCTCCGAAATCGGCACTTGATCGCGAAATCGTCATTTGCCAACGTTGCTTCAAACTGAAACACTACAATCAGATTCAAGACGTCGAACTGACAGATGACGACTTCTTGCGCATCTTGAACGGAATCGGTTCGCGCGAAGCGCTCGTCATTAAAATCGTCGACATCTTTGACTTTAACGGGAGCTGGCTCCCAGGACTGCAACGGTCAGTCGGGTCGAACCCGGTCCTTTTAGTCGGGAACAAAGTCGACTTGTTACCGAAATCCGTCAACCCGAACCGGATGGCGAACTGGATGAAGAGCGAGGCGAAAGAACTCGGCTTGAACCCGGTCGACGTCCATTTGATTAGTGCGAAGAAAGGGCACGGCATCGACGAGCTCGCCGAGAAGATTGAATATTATCGGAAAGGCAAGGACGTCTACGTCGTCGGTTGTACGAACGTCGGGAAATCGACGCTCATCAACCAAATCATCAAACGTTTCGGCGAAGCGGACGAGGCGATCATTACGGTCAGCCATTTCCCGGGAACGACGCTCGACTTGATTGACGTCCCGCTCGATGATGACGCGAACTTGTATGACACACCAGGGATCATCAACCGCCATCAGATGGCCCACTACGTCGACGCCAAAGACTTGAAGACGATCACGCCGAAAAAAGAGATCAAGCCACACGTGTTCCAGTTGAACCCGCAGCAGACGCTCTTCTTCGGTGGTCTCGCTCGTCTCGACTACATGGAAGGCAACAAGCGCTCATTCGTCGTCTACATGTCAAACGAGTTGAAGACGCACCGTACGAAACTCGATAAAGCGGACGAGTTGTACGAGAATCACATCGGTCAAATGCTCAACCCGCCGAACGAGAAGACGCTCGAGAAGTTGCCGCCGCTCGTCCGTCACGAGTTCAGTCTCCGGGACGGCGTGAAGACGGACATCGTCTTCAGCGGTCTCGGTTGGGTCGCCATTCACGGCAAAGGCGGCCGCATCGCTGCCTGGGCACCAAAAGGAGTCGCCGTCACATTGCGTGAGGCACTCGTATGAGACTGGCCGTCATCGGTCACCCGATTGCTCATTCGCTCTCTCCCGTCCTGCACGAGCAGTGGCTGAGGGCGTCTGGGCTTTTCGGGCGTTATGAGGCGCTCGACGTCGCCGAAGAAGACTTGAGCGGATTGTTTCAGGCGATGCGCGATGGCGAATGGGACGGCTTCAACGTCACGATTCCGTATAAAGAAACCGTCATCCCGTACCTTGACGAACTCGATTTGGCGGCTACGGATGCCGGTGCGGTCAATACGGTGTATAAGCGGGACGGCAAATTGATTGGGACGAACACGGACGGTGCCGGTCTCGTCGCCGCCCTGTCTCCTCTGACAGACTGGTCCGGTCGTGTGCTCGTCATCGGAGCAGGTGGTGCGGCGCGCGGGATTATCAGTGCGCTACCGACCCGTGACGTCACCATCACGAACCGGACGATGGAACGGGCGGAGCGTCTTGCCGAACGGTTCGGCATCGAAGCAAAAGCCTTTGCAGACGTTGACATCGCGCGATACGACGTCATCATTCAGACGACTTCGGTCGGGATGGACGGGGTGCATTCGCCGCAATCGTTAAATGGGTTACGACAAAACACGGTCGTTTGTGATATCATATATCGTCCACTCGTCACACCGTTTTTAAAAGAAGCCGCTAAAAAAGGGGCGATCATCGTCAACGGAACAGCCATGTTCGTCGGACAAGGTGCTTTGGCGTTTGAATTTTGGACAGGTGTGAAACCGGATCGATTTGTTGGAATGAAGTTAATTGAGAGCTTATTGGAGGAATAGAAATAATGTTATCAGGTAAACAAAAACGTTTTTTACGTGCAGAGGCACACCACCTCTCGCCGATTTATCAAGTCGGAAAAAAATGGTGTCAGTGAAGCGATGTGCAAAGATATCAGTGACGCGCTCGAGAAGCGTGAGTTGTTGAAAGTTCAAGTGCTTCAAAACTGTGCCGACACGCCGAAAGACGTGGCTGGAGAGCTTGCGGAAGGGACGAAAGCAGAAGTCGTTCAAGTCATCGGCAAAGTCATCGTCTTGTACAAACAGGCGACAGAGAAAGAAAACCGCCAAATCAAACTCCCATGAGCCGCATCGGACTGATGGGAGGAACGTTCGACCCGCCGCACCTCGGTCATTTGTTGATTGCCGAGCAGGCGCGTGAACAGCTTGAACTCGACGAAGTCTGGTTTTTGCCGGCGGCGATTCCGCCCCATAAGTCCGGGTTCAGCCAAGCAGAGGACCGGATCGAGATGACCCGGCGCGCGATCGCATCAAACGCGGCGTTTAAACTCAATTTGATTGAGTTCGAACGGACCGAGCCGTCTTATACGGTCGAGACGATGAGACGGTTGCGGGACTTGTATCCGGACGACACATTCTTCTTCTTGATTGGGGCGGACTCGCTCGAATCACTCGAAAAGTGGTACGATTACGAGACGCTCGTCACCCTCGTCACGTTCGGTGCCGTCGCTCGTCCCGGGAGTCGTTATCGTATCCCGAGACGGGCCGATGTCCGGACGATCGATATGCCACAACTCGAAATCTCATCGACGGATATTCGCGAGCGGGCAAAACGCAATCGTTCGATTGCGTATCTCGTGCCATCAGAAGTGGAAACTTATATCAAGGAGCATGGATTGTATGACGTATGAACAAGCGAGAACGTTGATTGAACAGACGTTGCCAGAGAAACGATTCATCCATACGCTCGGTGTCGTCGAGACGGCGGAACACTTGGCGAAAATCTATGGCGTGAACGTCGAACAGGCCCGTCTGGCCGCAATGTTGCACGATTATGCGAAATATATGGACCGTGACGAGATGCGTCAAGTCGTCCTCGACGAACAGCTTGACCTCGCCTTACTCGAATTTGATGACGAACTCTTGCATGCGCCGGTCGGGGCAGTTTTGTTAGACCGTTCCTATGACCTCGACGCATCCGTCGTCTCCGCCATTAAGAACCATACGACCGGTTCCCCGGGTATGTCGCGCCTCGACCAAGTCATCTTTGTGGCCGATGCGATTGAACCGAACCGGCGTTACCCTGGTGTTGAAGCATTGCGGGACGTCGCCGAGCAGTCACTCGAGTTGGCTGTCGTCGCGACGTTACGTCAGTCGATTCAACACTTATTGAACAAGTCGGTACGGATTTTCCCACTGACGATTGCGACATATAACGCTTTTGTGAAAACACCTTAGGAGGGTCAATATGACTGTAAAAGAACAACTTGAATTGATTGTAAAGGCTGCTGATGATAAGCGCGCCGAAGAAATCGTCGTCCTTGACATGGAAGGTATCTCGCCGATTGCAGATTACTTCGTGATTTGCCACGGAAACTCAGAGAAGCAAGTCGAAGCGATCGCTCGTGAAATTAAAGATGTTGCGGGCGAGAACGATCTTCCGCTCCACAAGTTCGAGGGAATGGACACGGCACGTTGGGTGCTCGCTGACCTCGAGAACGTCGTCGTCCACATCTTCCATCGTGACGACCGTGATTACTATAACCTCGAAAAACTTTGGGCTGACGCGCCGCACGTCGAAGTGGAAGTCGGTTAATGGCGTACGAAGGGTTCGCCTACGTATACGATGAGTTGATGAAAGATGCGCCTTACGGAGAGTGGGTCGCGTTTGTGCGACGTCATGTGCCGGACGGGGCATCGCTCGCCGACGTCGGATGCGGGACGGGTTCTGCGACGATTCAACTTGCCGCACACTACGATGCGATCGGGCTCGACTTGTCGGAGTCGATGCTTGAAGTCGCGCAAGAAAAAGCGCTCGAGGCAGGTGTCGACTTGCCGCTATGGCAACAGGACATGCGGGAACTCGAGTTGCCGCAACCGGTCGATGTCGTGACGATTCTGTGTGACTCGCTCTGCTATCTGGCGGACGAGGCCGACGTCATCGATACGTTCGAAGCCGTCTATGAGCAACTCAAACCGGGCGGCACGTTCCTCTTCGACGTCCACTCGCCGAACAAGATGCAGACGCTCTTCAACCAAAAGACGTACGCGTCGAACGGGGAGGATTGCTCGTACATCTGGTTCGCCGACCCGGGCGAAGCCCCGCTCTCGGTCGTCCACGACTTGACGTTTTTCGTCGCCCTCGAGGACGGGACGTACGAGCGGGTCGAAGAGACGCACGAGCAACGGACGTATGAGCCGGGGCAATACATGCAGTGGCTCATCGGTGCGGGCTTTCATGTGAAGTCGGTCACGGCCGACTTCACGGACAAGGCGCCAGGACCGAACGCTGAACGAATCTTCTTCGTTGCCGAGAAATGAACGCAGGCCCCATCGCAAACGCGATGGGGCCTTTTTTCATGCTTCGGGTTCGTAACTGAATTGCCACTGAACGCCGAATCGGTCTTCGACGGTGCCGTACGCCTTGGTCCAAAACGTCTCTTGGAGCGGCATCAACACACGTCCGCCGACTGCGAGTGCGTCGAACTCGCGACGAATAGCCTCGAGATCACGAGTCAAGACGGCAAGCGTGATGTTCTGGCCAAACGTGACAGGACCGTCCGGCATCGAATCAGAGAACATGAGCGACGTCCCGTGCACGACGAGGCGAGCATGAAGGACGAGCTCGGCCAGCTCAGGTGGCACCGGGTTCCCGTCTGGACCGGGCTGGGCACCGAACGGCATGATCTCGGGATTCGGATAGTCGAATACATCGGCGTAAAACAAGACGGCTTCTCGACAGTTTCCGTTGAAGTTTAAATATGGATTGATGGGCATATTCGTCACACTCCTTTTTCTTTAGTATGGCGTCCGTTTTAGAATGCGCAATCCGACAAAAGCGTGAATTTCGAATCAAATTTGTTCTTGCTATGTAAAAAACGGGAAACAGAAACTGAGACTTCGAATAGAAAGAAGGCGTTCCGTATGCAATGGGCACGTGGACGGATGTTGGAGTTCGGATTTGTATTGTTCATGGGGATTATTCTTGTCGCGTCGGTCATTGAAGAAGCGTGGTTCGATGCGAGTGTCGCTGCTGCGGGGATTGTGTCCGGGTTAATTCCATTTATCCTCGAGAAAACGTTCAAGACCACGTTCGATGCCAAGTTGAAAGTCGCCTATATTTTGTTCCTGTTCGCCTCGCAGTATTTAGGTTCCATTGTCGGCCTATACTCGAACGGGTGGTGGGACACATTCCTTCACGTATTAAGCGGCATATTCATCGCGTTTCTCGGGTATGACTTCTTTAGCCGACTCGATGACGACATCCGGCTCGAGATGCCGAAGCGATTCGTCTTCGTCTATATCGTCGTCTTTGCGATGGCCGGGGCCGCGCTTTGGGAAATGTATGAATTCACGTCGGACTTGGTGTTGAACACGACGATGCAAGGTAACGGAAATGACGACACAATGGTCGACATCGTCGCGGGGTCGCTCGGGGGTATCATCGCAGCCTTGCTCGTGACGGAGATTCACCGGAAAGAACAGCACGAAAAACGAAAAAACTGAGAGCGATTTCAAAAACGCCCGAGTTTGCCTCGAGCGTTTTATTTGTAATAATTATTATCTTTTAATATTATTAATCTTGTAATAATGATTATTAAGAGGAGGCTATATTAATGGATCAACATCGTCGTCTAACTACTAACCAAGGCGTCCCAATCGGGGATAACGCCAACTCTATCACAGCGGGTCGCCGCGGCCCAACGCTTCTCGAAGATTATCAGCTAATTGAGAAACTCGCCCACTTTGACCGTGAGCGCGTGCCGGAGCGGGTCGTGCATGCCCGTGGTGCCGGAGCACACGGTGTCTTCAAAGTTAAAAATAGCATGAAACGATATACAAAAGCCAAATTTTTGCAGGAAGAAGGACAAGAGACACCGGTTTTCGCTCGCTTCTCGACTGTCATCCATGGTCTCGGCTCACCGGAGACGCTCCGTGACCCACGTGGATTCTCCGTCAAGTTTTACACGGAAGAAGGGAACTACGATTTCGTCGGAAACAACTTGCCGGTATTCTTTATCCGTGACGCTATCAAATTCCCAGACGTGATTCACTCACTCAAACCGGACCCACGCACGAACCTACAAGACCCGGACCGTTTCTTCGACTTCATGTCGCTCACGCCGGAATCGACGAGCATGCTCATCCACTTGTTCAGTGATGAAGGCATCCCGGCGTCATACCGTCATATGCGCGGTTCGTCTGTCCACTCGTTCAAATGGGTCAACGAATTCGGCAACACGGTGTACGTAAAACTCCGTTGGGTTCCGAAACAAGGGATTAAAAACTTGTCGATGGACGAAGCGGCGAAAGTGCAAGCGGAAGACTTCAACCATGCGACGCGTGACTTGTTCAACGCCATCGAAGAAGGCGACTTCCCGGAGTGGGACTTATACGTTCAAATCCTCGACCCGGCCGATATGGACAACTTCGACTTCGATCCGCTCGACGCGACGAAAGATTGGTTCGAAGACGTCATCCCGTATCAACTCGTCGGAACGATGACATTGAACAAAAACGTCGACAACTACTTCGCTGAGACGGAATCGGTCGGCTTCAACCCGGGCGTGCTCGTGCCTGGTATTCAACCGTCTGAAGATAAGATGCTTCAAGGGCGTCTCTTCTCGTATTCGGACACGCAACGGTACCGCATCGGCGCGAACTATCTCCAACTCCCGATCAACTGCCCGTTCGCCCAAGTGTCGAACAACCAGCGTGATGGGGCGATGCCGTTCAAGCAACAGACGAGCACTGTGAACTATGAACCGAACCGTTATGAAGACACACCGCGACCGGATGCTGCGTATATTGAACAGGAGCAACCGCTCAATGGCGTAGCCGGTCGTCAAAAGATTGAGAAGACGAACGACTTCGGTCAAGCAGGCGAAGTGTACCGTCGTTACTCGCAAGAAGAGAAAGATGGCCTCGTCCGTAACCTCGTCGCCCACATCAAAGAAGTCCGTCACGAGAAGACCGTCCTTCTCTTGATTTGCAACTTCTACCGGGCCGACCGTGACCTCGGCGAGCGTCTCTCGAAAGAGTTGAACGTCGATATCACACCGTTCTTGAGCCAAGTGACAGAATAAGCACGTAAGCAGAGTGGAGAAAACGCCACTCTGCTTTTTTTGCGTATACTAGAGAAGGCGGTGTCGAGATGAATGTACGAAGTGGAGGTTACTTACTGATTGAACGAACTGAGCGAGCCGACTATATGGACGAGCAACGGATTCCGGAGTTCGTGCAGTCAGCGAGTGCATGCATTTGTGAGCAACACCCCACGCTTGATGTACTTTGGGGGACATCGAAACGTCGTCAGGAGGCGTATCGAGAACGATTGCGACTCAGCGAGGAAGACTTCCTCCTGCTCATGGAATGGGTGGAGGTGTTTCACGAGAGTGGAGAACTCGGATATCCCCAAACGTTTCAGACGATTGAACTCGCCAAGACGTTTCGGGACCGCTTCTTCACCCACATCGAACTCGACATCATCGAGCTGAAACTGCCTGTATCCTATGTCGCGGACTTTTTAGCAGAAGGACAAGTTGGGGACCATCCCGAGCAGTACGGCGTCGAGCGGTTCATTTTGCGACACGAACACGACGAACCGCTTGGACGACCTCTCGGTTATGAAGTGCTCGGGTATGAGTACGGCACGTTCCACTCATACTTAAGTAATGGGCTAGAGCGTGACTTCGCCGAACGATTCTCGTTCCAATTGAATGAGCACGGCTTCATCTCGACGCTCGCAGAAGCGCAGCGCTATTGTGCATACAGTAATCAAGAAGATGTGGGGACGGAGCCTGTCTTATGGTTACCTTGGATCATTTCGAAAGTAGAGTGAAGTCTCTAAAATTGTCGGGAACGTTCCGCTATGTCAAGATTAGGCAAAAGGGGGAAGCTGCATGAATCAAGTCATCGAAACGTTATTGAACCACCGCTCCGTCCGCTCGTTCACGGACGAGCGTTTGACCGACGAACAAATTCGGCTCATCGTTGAGAGTGCCCAACGTGCCTCGACGTCGAGCTTCATCCAAGCCTATTCCATCATCGGTGTGACCGATCCAGACAAGAAAGCACGGCTCGCCGAGATTGCCGGTAACCAAAGCTACGTCGCCGACAACGGGCACTTCTTCGTCTTTTGCGCCGACTTGTATCGCCATGAAGTGATCGGAGACATGCGTGACGCCGATGTGACCGGGACGCTCGAGACGGATGAGAAGCTCCTCGTCGCCGTCATTGATGCGGCGCTCGCCTCACAAAACGCCGTCGTCGCTGCGGAGTCGATGGGACTCGGCATTTGTTACATCGGGGGCATTCGGAACGACATGTTCGCGGTGAAGGAGTTGCTCGGCCTGCCGGAACGTGTGTTGCCGCTCTTCGGGCTCGCGGTCGGTGTCCCAGACCACGTCGAGGACCAGAAGCCGCGCTTGCCGTTCGAACACGTCTATCACGAGAATACATATGAACTCGACCCGAACGAGCTGAAGCGGCAACTGTCGCATTATGACGAGACGATTCATGGCTACTATGCGGCGCGGGGGGCGAATCGCCGGGACGACACGTGGACTGCTCAGATGGGACGGATGCTGTCGAAGCCGACTCGGCTCGACGTCAAAGATTTCTTGAAGGCACAAGGTTATTTGAAGCACTAAAAAACCGCCGAAACTTCGGCGGTTCAGATTGTAGAAAAAGTCACGTTTCAGGCGAACTGAAACGTGACTTTTTCGTTTTCGGGCCTTGAGGCGCTCTGCCCGAGACCCTGTTCAGGCGAGCTGGGCTTTCTTCCATGCCAAGACTGCCATCTTCTTGAGATTGAGGGCGGCAAAGGGTAGCATCGCCTCCATGACGGGTTCTCCACCTCTCATTATAAAAAAGGGGCGAGGGTACGAAAAGAGGGATGGATGCGTGGACCGACCAAGGGCATGGCGAGACTTCTAGGGGAGTAGCAAGCAAAGGGAGACCCAGCAGCGTTAAGCGATGCGGCTCCCTGCTTGCCCCCAGAAAAGCGAGCTGTGCCCGGTCGGACAAATAAAAAAACTGCAGACAATGTTTTGTCTACAGTCTGAACCGCCGAAACTTCGACGGTTTTTATCTTGTCCGGGCATCGAGCCACGCTCTGTCGATGGCACCGAACTGTTTCGCGGTGATGACACCAGACTCATCGAGCACGTACGTCGTCGGCATCGCTTGGATGCGGTATCCGTTCGCAACGGCCCCGTCTCGATCATAGACGACTTCGAACGCATCTTCATACGGGGCGACGAACGATGTGGCGTCTTCGACATCCCGTTCACTCGTCGTCGTATTCACAGCGACGATCGTCACCTCATCGGTCGAGCGGGCGAACGCGGCCATATCGGGCATCTCGGCGCGACATGGGGGGCACCACGACGCCCAGAAGTTGATGACGACGCGTTGTCCGCGCAAGTCTTCCAATCGGAACGTACTGCCGTCTGTTCGCTTCAACTCGAAGTCCGGGGGCACTTGACCGATGTTCAATCCGGACGTTGCGGTCGCCTCGAGCGTCGGTGTCTGGTCGGGCAGACTCGCATTGATGATGGCGAGCGCGACGACGATGCCGAGTGTGAGTTGAACGGCTTTTCGCGTGGGGCGGGCGAGGGTCGTCGCAAGCACGACTAGACCGATAAACAATCCGAGCGCCCACATGTGCCACGTCCCGGTCGCGCCCTCACGTAACACCCAGATGAACATCGCGCCGGTGATCGTCCAGACGAGCGAACCGCGCGACGGCGTCCGCATCCAACGCCACGTCAACAGCATCAACACGACGATGAGCCCAGCCGTGTATAGGTGAAGCGGTTGGAGTGAAGCAAAAAGGGGGAACGCGGCGTAACGCGGGACGGTGAGCGTCATTCCGAGCCATAAGACGAGACCGGACAACGCCCAATAGCCGTAAAGCTGCTTGTCGAGCCGAAAGACGAACAGTCCGATGACGAGTGCGGCGATGGCGATCGACCAATTCCCGCCAGTAGCGTATAAGGCGAGTGACAGGCTGCCGGTCGAGACGAGGCCGATCAAGACGGCGCTGCCTTTCCAAGCGAGGAAGCCGACGAACCACGTGCCGAGGACGGCGTCCCGTTCTTTTTCCGTCAACCCGATTTTTCTAAAGCCGATGTATAACAAGAGCAGGCTGACCATGAAGACGAGCAGGTCGAGCCGGATATTCAATGGACCGATTGCAATCACATCATCCCTCCTAGAGAAAAAGCGCCCAGACGAGTGGGTGCTTTCTTTGTTTGTAGTATAGCATTAGCGAATTTGTTCTGCATTGAGGACCGTCTTCATCGCACCGTAGCCACCGAGGATGTTTTGAATATCCTTGTAGCCGAGCGATTGGAGGACACTCGCTGCCATCCGTGAACGGACGCCGGATGCGCAGTGGACGGCAATCGTCTGATCGGTCGGGAGACCTTCGTGGTCGCGTGCGAGTTTACCGAGCAAGATGCGTTCGGCTTTTTCGTAGTGGCTCGCGTTCCATTCCGTCGCATTCCGGACGTCGAGGACGAACACATCGCCTTTTTCTGCAGATTCGATGGCTTGCTCCGCTGTCACATCCGTGTACGTTTCCGTCAATAGCTCTTGACCGAGCTCTTCGACTGGGACGACGAAGCGGAGGCGGTCGAGACCGATTGATTGGAGGTCTGTCTGCACTTGATCGACGTCTTCCGCGCTCGCGATGAGCGTGATGTCTTTGTCGAAGTTGACGAGCCAGCCGGCCCATGAGACGAATTTCGTGTTGTATGGGATGTTGATTGTGCCTGGGATGTGTCCTTTGGCAAACTCTTCCCCTTTACGTGTATCGACGACTTGCGTCTCTTCGACGAGTGTGTCGAGGCGGTCCGTGCCGACGACTTCTGGACGAGCAATCATGTTCGTCACTTGGATGCCTTCCTTGTTCACTTTCTTCATCATCGCGAAGTAGTTCGGCGGCTCTGGTTGGTCCGTCGTCAACTCTTTGATGAACGCGTCTTTGTCTGTCATTTGAAGCGCCCAGTTCGTCGCTTTCTCGTAACCGACCGTCGACGTCGGGATGGCGCCGAGCGCTTTTCCGCAAGCGCTGCCGGCACCGTGGCCCGGCCAGACTTGGACGAAGTCAGGGAGAGCTTTGAATTTCTTGAGCGAATCGAACATTTGCTCGGCGCCGATTGCGGTCGTGCCTTTCACACCGGCTGCCTCTTCGAGAAGGTCAGGGCGACCGATGTCGCCGACGAAGACGAAGTCGCCTGTGAAGATTCCCATCGGTTGCGTCTGGTTGCGGTCGTAGAGCAAGAATGAGATATGTTCCGGCGTGTGACCTGGTGTGTGCATGACTTCGAGCGTCACGTTACCGACTTTGAACGTGTCGCCTTCTTTGACGAGTTGTGAGTCGATGTCTTTCGCGAACGCGTATTTCCACGAAGCGTCGCCTTCATCTGACAAGTACGCTTTCGAACCAGTGCGCTTGGCGAGCTCGAGTGAGCCTGAGACGAAGTCGGCGTGAATGTGTGTCTCGGCCGTGGCGACGATTTTCATGCCTTCTTTTTCGGCTTCCTGCAAATAAGGTGTGATGTTACGTGCCGGGTCGATGACGACGGCCTCGCCTGTCATTTGGCAACCGACCATATATGAAGCCTGTGCTAATTTTTGATCATAGAAATAACGTAATAACATATGAAATACCCCCTAAGAATAGTTGACTGTGAATGATTGTGGTTCTTGAAATGGATCGAAAAGAGCGTTAGACCGTTTCGCCCGTCCAGCTCATCATGCCGCCGTCGACGTTGACGACGTCAAATCCGAGCGAGTCGAGATAAGCGGAGGCGTTCATGCTACGACCGCCTGCTGCGCAGATGACGTGAATCGGTTTTGAACGGTCGAGCGCTTCGACGTGTTCCCCAAATTCAGACAGTGGAACATTTTTTGCCTGCTTGATATGGCCCCCTGCATATTCATCGGTCTCGCGAACGTCAATCAAGTTGATCGTCTCATCGGCCTTGAGCAACGTTTCAAGTTCAGTTGTCGTAATCGTCTTCATGTGGTGATCGTCTCCTTTTTTAAATCAGGTTTGGCAACGAGAATCTTTCGTTGGCTTTAATATACCCCCTAAGGTATACTGAGTGCAAGTAGAAAGATTGGAGGCTGAAAAAATGCGTAAACTCGTGATGTTGGTGTCATTTTTAGTAGTTGGCACCCTTTTAATCGTACTATTCTCATCTAATAAGGGAGAAATTACTAAAATTGACGTTGGAACATTACAAAACAGATTGGAAAACGAAGATATAACATTGATTGACGTACGAGAAGTGGAAGAATACGAGGGGGGGCATATTGAGGGGGCGGTGAACGCACCTCTTTCTTCATTAAATGCGATTGAATTACCTCATGTGAAAGACGAACCGATTTACATCATCTGTCGTAGCGGAAACCGAAGCGCCCAAGCCGCTCAGATTTTGAGCGACCGCGGCTATACGGAAGTGTACGACGTCACCGGCGGCATGATCGCCTGGGAACAGAAATAGAACTTACTTTTCATAAGTAGGGAACTGGAGGATTGTTTTATGGAGTTAGGGTTTATCATCACTATCTTTTTAATCGGGTTCATCGGGTCGTTCATCTCGGGGATGGTCGGTATCGGCGGTTCGATTATCAAATATCCGATGTTGTTGTACATTCCGCCGCTCCTCGGCTTTGCGGCGTTCAGCGCGCATGAGGTGTCCGGAATTAGCGCGATTCAAGTGTTCTTCGCGACAATCGGAGGCATTTACGCATACCGAAAAGGCGGCTATCTAAACAAACAGCTCATTCTTTTCATGGGTGTGGCTGTCTTGATCGGTAGCTTTATCGGCGGATACGGGTCGACACTCTTGTCGGAGAACTTGATTAACGTCGTCTATGCGGTGCTCGCGACGATTGCGACCGTCATGATGTTCATGCCGAAAAAGAATGTCGAAGATTTACCGCTCGATGAAGTGACGTTCAACAAAGTCATCGCGGCCGGCTCGGCGTTCGTCGTCGGGATCGCCTCAGGCATCGTCGGGGCCGCCGGAGCGTTCATCTTGATGCCGATCATGCTCGTCGTCTTGCGCATCCCGACGAAGATGGCGATTGCGAGCTCGCTTGCGATCACGTTCATCTCGTCCATCGGGTCGACGGCCGGCAAGATTATTACCGACCAAATCGTGTGGGAGCCGGCTGTCATCATGATTATCGCCAGCTTAATCGCTGCGCCGCTCGGGGCGAACGTCGGGAAAAACATGAAGACGAAGTCGCTCCAGCTCATCTTGGCGCTCCTCATTTTGGCGAGCACGGTCAAGATTTGGTTCGACATCGTCGGGTAATTGAAGTCAGGCTATCGAACTTTGTTCGGTAGCCTCAGACTGTAGACAAAACATTGTCTGCAGTTTTTTTATTTGTCCGACCGGGCACAGCTCGCTTTTCTGGGGGCAAGCAGGGAGCCGCATCGCTTAACGCTGCTGGGTCTCCCTTTGCTTGCTACTCCCCTAGAAGTCTCGCCATGCCCTTGGTCGGTCCACGCATCCATCCCTCTTTTCGTACCCTCGCCCCTTTTTTATAATGAGAGGTAGAGAACCCGTCATGGAGGCGATGCTACCCTTTGCCGCCCTCAATCTCAAGAAGATGGCAGTCTTGGCATGGAAGGACGTCCAATCCGCCTGAACAGGGTCTCGGGCAGAACGCCTCAAGGCCCGAAAACGAAAAAGTCACGTTTCAGTTCGCCTGAAACGTGACTTTTTCTACAATCTGAGGCTATCGAACTTTGTTCGGTAGCCTCAGGCTGTTGACGAACCCATTCGCAAAAAGCGGATGGGTTCGTCTTTTTTTGTGTCCCACGAGCTCGAGGCGCTCTGCCCGACATAAAAATTGAAAAAAATGCTATGTAGACTGTCGTTTTCGGCCAACAGGTTGGCGCGGTCCACCTCCTCATTCCCCCGATAGAACGTGAAGCGGAGACCGTGGAGCTTCTTCCCGTCGGCGAACGAGCGCTCCACCGTTTGTCGCACGGAACGGATGTTGAACAGCGGGCCGAGGAGGATGATCTTGATGAGGATCTCGGGGTCGGTGCCGGGCTGTCCGGTGTTCCAGTACAGCGGCGCTCATCCGACGGCGCCGTAGACTCCTAAGGGATCAGCGAGCGGAGGGAGACCCAGCAGCGTTAAGCGATGCGGCTCCCTGCTCGCCCCTAGGAAAGCGGAGGCGCCAAGAGGATGAGCGAAAACATTTTTTTAGTCAACAATCTGAGGCTACCGAGCTTTGTTCGGTAGCCTTTTTACATACATGTGGAAGGTGTACAACGATTTCACACAGTCTGTTCAGTTGAATTAAGTTCAAGAGAACGTTAAAATACGAATCATACGTCCGTGCATTCAATCGTGAGTTCACGATTTGAACAATATAAATGCTTATGTGGAATACATGTAAGAATCATGATGAAGGAGTGTTTTTCAATGAATCATATGAATCCACCGAAAGGGAGGATGGCGCGATTCCGTCAGGCGGCAGCGAACTCGTTCCGGACGGATCGTCTGTTCTGGCTATTCACGCTACTGTTGTGGACGAAATCGACGATTGCCTATCAGTTCTTCTTTAACATCCCAATCGATAACGCGATGCAGTCGTTCATCCTGCTCATCAACCCGCTCAGCTCGACGCTGTTCTTGTTCGCGTTCAGCTTCTTCTTCAGCGGGAACAAACGCAAGTGGGCCCTCTACATCTTATACGCGGCCTCGTCGCTCATCTTGTTCGCCAATACGACATATTACCGAGAGTTCACGGATTTCTTGACCGTGCCGGTCTTGTTCCAATCGTCGAACATGGAGACGTTGTCGTCTTCGTTCCTCTCACTGCTCCAGTGGAAGGACTTGCTCATCGTCGGTGACTTGATCGTCTTGCCGTTCTTGCTGTGGAAATTGAATGAGACGGGCAAGGCGTCGCGTAAACGCGTCATCGCCACGTTCGTCGCGGCAGCGGCCATGTTCGGTTTCAACTTGGCGCTCGCCGAGACGGAACGTCCGGAACTCTTGACGCGCTCGTTCGACCGCGAACTGCTCGTCAAAAATCTTGGGACGTTCAACTTCCACGTGTACGACGCGATGCTCCAGACGAAGACGTCGGCCCAAAAAGCGATGGCGGACGGGTCGGAGTTGGCGGAAGTCGAGCAATACACGCGACAAAACTACGCCGCGCCGGACCCGGAGCTGTTCGGGAAGTATAAAGGCAAGAACGTCATCGCCGTCTCGTTCGAATCGGCCCAAAACTTCACGAACCATATGAAAGCGCCGAACGGCGAATACATCACGCCGAACTTGAACAAATTGATTGAAGAGTCGCACTTCTGGCCGAACTTCTACCATACGACCGGCCAAGGGAAGACGTCGGACGCTGAGTTCGCCCTCGACAACTCGCTCTTCGGGTTGCCGCGCGGCGGGGTCTACTTCACGAACGCCGACAACGAGTACAACGCGTTGCCGGAGCGAATCAAGCAAGAAGGATACCATTCGGCCGTGTTCCATGCGAACAACAAATCGTTCTGGAACCGTGACCAAATGTACGCCAACATCGGCGTCGATTCGTTTTATGACCAAGACTATTACGACTTAGGCGACCCGGCCGATATGACGGAATGGGGACTGCTCGACGATGAGTTTTTCTTACAGTCCGTGCCGATGATTGAAGAGCTCCCGGAGCCGTTCTTCGCGAAGCTCATCACGCTCACGAACCATTTCCCGTTCACGATGCCGAGTGAGGAGCATGAGCTCGTACCGAAGTTCGAGACGAACTCGACGACGCTCAACAACTTCCCGCAGGCGCTCGCCTATCAGGACTATGCGCTCGGATTGTTCATCGACGAGTTGAAGGCGAACGGCATGTGGGACGACACGATCTTCATCGTTTACGGCGACCATAACGGCATCTCGACGAACCATAACGCCGCGATGGCCGACCTGCTCGGGAAAGAAGAAATCACCCCTTATGACGTCGCGAAGTTACAGCAAGTACCGTTCGCGATTCACTTGCCGGGACAAGAAGAAGGGGTCGTCCATGACGGGATTGGTAGCCAAATCGACATGAACCCGACAATCCAGCATTTGCTCGGAATCGATACGTCGGACCAAATCGGCTTCGGGAACGACTTGTTCGCCCCAGAGCGGAACGATCGCGCCATCTTCCGAGACGGGACGATAATCACGAAAGAGCACGTCTTCACGCAGTCGATGTGCTATGAAGCGGAGACGGGCGAACTCGCAGCCGAACCGGAAGCATGTGAGCCACTCGAAGAAGAGGCGAATCGCGTCCTCGAGATGAATGATGCGATCATCTACTCCGATTTGCTCCGATTCAGAGAACAGAATGAATGAAAAAAAGAGAGAGTCCCATCTCTCGTTTTTTGTGGTCTTGAATCAAGATGCGGACGAACGTGGTAAGATGACAAGAGTCATAACAGGAGAGAGTGAAGCGAATGGAGTATACGGGAGAACGGGTCATTCCCGATCGGATGAGCCCGATGAACGGGATGTTGCTCGAACACATTGCCCGCTATCAGTTTTCATTATTGTATTTGAACGGGCGCGTGCTCGACTTTGCGACAGGGAGCGGCTACGGCGGCCAATTGATTGCGAAGACGTTGAAAGGGACCGTGCAGGAAGTCGTCGGCGTCGACGTATCCGAGACCTCGATTGCTTATGCGAGAGGGCGGTACCATCATCCGAACGTCACCTATCTCGTCGGGGACGTGCTCGACCGGACGCTACCGGAGCGGCTCGGTCAATTCGACTGCATCGTCAGTTTTGAGACGATTGAACATGTCGCGGACTTTGAGCGCTTCATGGAAAACGTCTGGACGATGTTGAAACCGGGTGGGACGCTCGTCTTATCGACGCCGTTCGGACAAGGGATTGGGCAGCCGACGAATGAGCCGTTTCATGCCCATCAGTTCACGGAAGCGGAGTTTGAGGCGCTATTCGAACCGTTCACATCGGTCGACTACTACTATCAACGAGGTGTCCTCGTGGAACCGAAACGCCCGAGCCGACATTATCCGTTTGGGATTGCGGTCGCGATAAAATGATGAAACAAAAAGCCCGATGAACAGGTCATCGGGTAATGAAATAGTAGAGTAGACCGAGCCCGAGAAAGGCGAGCGGCAATAAGATGATATAAATCCAGGACACCATCGACCAACTCTTTTTCTGACTGTACTCGGACGTGTCTTTCCCGAGCCCGACCATGATCGTGAAGATGAGGGCAATCAGGCAGACGAGGAGCGCTAATCCAATTGTGAGGTACATGTTGTCACATCCTTCATAGATTCTTCATACGTTTAGCATAGCTGAAAACAAACCGGAAAAGCCTCTGAAATGTTGGGATTGTGTGTCCAACAGTCAGAGGCTTTTGTCACGGTTTCGTCTGTTCGATATATGCCTCGGCCGTATCGATTGGAATGCCGAGCGTCTCATGGATGACGGTCAACGCGCTCTCATTCCGCTTGTCTGTTTCGGCGGCGACACAATCTTGCGGTACGTGGAGCTCATACTCGCGCATGTACCCGTCATTCGCCGAGAAGAGGATGCAGATGTCTGAGGCGACACCGGTCATGACAATCTTGTCGACATCGAGTTGCCGCAGCAAAATGTCGAGCTGGGTCCCGTAAAAGGCGGAATGGCGCGGCTTGATGATGAAATACTCTTTGTCTTCCGGCGCGATACGTTTTGCGATGTCGCGTCCGTTCGATGATTCGACGTGACGAACGATGTCCTCCGTACTGTCTTTCCACTGTCCGAAGTTGTCGTTACAGTAGATGACCGGTAAGTCATTGTCTTTGAAGTGACGCTTCAACTGTAAAATCGGTTCGACAATCGGTTCGGTGTGACGCAGTAGGTCGTCCCCGCCGACAAAGTCGAAGTCGTTGAACATGTCGATGATGAGCAGTGCCGTCTTTTGCATACGTCTCCCTCCTAACGAAGTTTCTTTATAGTAGGGGAGTACCACTCCATCCGGCCGTTTAACCGTTATTCGGCGAACGTTTTACTACGGAACATGAACGCCGTGATGATGTAGAAGGCGACGACATGGATGAGAACGTAGAGGGCGGAGAACCAAATCGTCACGTCCATCGTTTTCATGAAGCCCGGACTTTGGTAATAGACGGACAAATCGGTGTGCAAGAAGACGATCCATTTGGCGATGGCCGGCTTCCATGTGATGAGGAGGCCGCCGATCATCGTCGACAGGAAGTTCGCGAGCACGGTGAAGCCGATGACGACGCCGGTCGATTTGAAGACGACCGAGAACATGAGCGTCAAGAAGATGACGAACACGCCGCTCGATACGCTGAGCAACAAGTTACGGAACTGTTCAAACGTCAAGTTCCCATCGATTGTGAGCGCGAATCCGTACGTCACGGCCAAGATGAAGACGAACTGGGCGAGCATGATGAGCAGGGCCGCCAACAGTTTTGATAAGAGGATCCGGTCCCGCGAATACGGGCTCATGAGCAAATGTTTCAACGTGTCGTACTTCAACTCATTCCCGATCATCTCGGCGGTGAAGACGATTGTGAAGATGCCGAGGAACGTCATCGCGGCCATCGCGGCGAAGTTGACGAACGTCTCGGCATCTCCGTCACCGCGGACGAGGACGTATGTCAAGATGATGATGGCCGTATACATACCGAGGGCGATGAACGGTTTAATCGTTCGGCGCCACTTCATAAATTCATTGGCTAGTAATGAACGCATTGTTCGTACCTCCTTCTTTTTTCGTCACTTTCAAGAATTGCTCCTCGAGCGTCTCGTGCTTCATGCCGATTTGATAGACGGACAAGCCACGGTCGACGAGCTGTTTCAATAGATGCGGAATGTCGCGCTCTGGGCGCGGAACGAGGAACGTCTCCGCCGACTGTTGGACAATCTTGACGTCGTCGAAGGCGAGCGCCGCCACGTCGAGCGCATCGTTCATGTGAGCCCGGTCCACTTTGCATAAAATGACACTTTCCGTCTGGAGTTCCCCGTCGCCACCTTGGACCGACTTGATTTGACCTTGGTCGATGATGGCGAAACGGTCCGTGATCATCTCCATCTCACTGAGCAAATGGCTCGAAATCAAGATGGCGATGCCACGGTGATCGGCGAGGTGCCGTAAGTATTGACGCAAGTCGGCGATTCCGGCCGGATCGAGCCCGTTCGTCGGCTCGTCCAAGATGAGCACTTTCGGGTTATGGAGGAGGGCGCGGGCAATCCCGAGTCGTTGCTTCATCCCGAGCGAGTATTGCTTCACTTTCATATCGAGTTTCGTCTCGAGCCCGACGAGTGCGCCGAGGGCGTTCAAATCGACTTTTTTAAGTCCCGGGATGAGATTCATCGCGTGAATCAAGTTTTCACGACCCGTCAAATACGGATAGAAGGCCGGGTTCTCGACGATGGCTCCGATGCGACTGAGCGCTTGTTGACGATCGGTCGCGACGTCGAACCCGTCGACGGTCACCGTCCCATGTGTTGCGGGCATCAGACCCGTGATGATGCGAATCGTTGTCGTCTTTCCAGCTCCGTTTGGCCCAAGGAATCCGAAAATCTCACCCGGGACGACTTCAAAGCTGACGTTCGTCAATACGTTCGCTTTCCCCATTTTTTTGTGTACGTTTTGTACGGTTAACATGCTGTCACCTAGCTTTCGTTGAGAGTATTTACCAACTTGCTTACTCTTGTATTACGGAGCAGACTGAAACAAGGTTTCACCTTTTTTTGAAATCAATGAAACGGACGGCGGTTCACAATTTATTGATAAGGAAAACTTATTGAAATAGCATGGACGAATTGTGAATTTGAATGGGTCTTTCGAGTTGGAAAGGTGTAGTATGGAGGGGAGAGTAAGAGGCAAGATTTGGCTCTTTATCTAGTACGAATCAGAAGGATGAACTGCTTCGTGCTTAATGTTAAAATGAAAGCGTTCACACATAAGGGCGTTTAGGAACGGATAGGGGGATTTATTCAATGGGAGAGTCGTCGAACGGTCATGAGGCGTTACAATCATTTTACGGTCCAAACTTAGGCTATATCGTTGAATTGTACGAGCAATATTTGGAAGACCCAGAATCAGTCGATGCGGAGACGCGTCGCTATTTCGACGAGCATGGCGCACCGGAAACGGCGGTACCGGAAACGCCGGTCGCGTCGTTTGATTTAGAGAAAGTCGTGGCAGCGACACGGCTGGTCAATGACATCCGGGCACTCGGCCATAAGGCGGCTGACATTTACCCGCTCAAAGACCATCCGCGCGAGCACGGCTTGTTTGCGTTTGACCGCTATGGGTTAGAAGAAGCGGACCTCAAACAGATCCCGGCCCACTTGTTGTCAGAAGACGTGCCGAAACAAGGAGCGACCGCTCTCGAGCTCGTCCGCCACTTGCTCGACGTGTACACGGACACGGTCGCCATCGAACTTCGTCACTTAGACGATATGGAAGAGAAACGCTGGATTCGTCGCCGGATTGAACAAGGCGCGCTCAAAGCGAAACTATCCAAAAACGAGAAAATCGAATTGTTCGAGCGACTCGCGGAGACCGAGTTGTTCGAATCGTTCCTTCATAAGACATACGTCGGTCAAAAACGGTTCTCGATCGAAGGACTTGACGCGATGGTCCCGCTCCTTGACGCGATGGTCGGAGGACTCATCTCAAGCGGTTCGGAACATATCAACATCGGTATGGCGCACCGCGGACGCTTGAACGTGCTCGCGCACGTGCTCGGGAAGCCGTACGAGATGATTTTCGCCGAGTTCCAACACGCGCCGAATAAAGAGCTGATCCCGTCGGAAGGTTCGATCAGTATCAACTTCGGTTGGTCGGGTGACGTGAAGTATCACCTCGGTCTCGACCGCAGAGTGCTCGAAGAGAAGAAAGAGGTACGATTGAACCTCGCGAACAACCCGAGTCACCTCGAGTTCGTCGGTGCCGTCGTCGAAGGGTACACACGTGCCGCACAAGACGACCGCTCGGAAAAAGGGATGGCCGTCCAACACGACGACAAAGCGGCATCGATTCTCATTCACGGGGATGCCGCCTTCCCGGGCCAAGGCATCGTCGCCGAGACGCTCAACATGACGAACTTGAACGGCTATCGCACGGCCGGCACAGTCCACGTCATCGCCAACAACACAATCGGCTTCACGACCGACCCGAGCGATTCGCGTTCGACGCGTTATGCGAGCGATATCGCCAAAGGATATGAAATCCCGGTCTTCCACGTGAACGCGGACGACCCGGAAGCGTGTATCGCCGTCGCCAAGCTATGCAGTGAATACCGTGCCAAGTTCCATAAAGACATCCTCGTCGACCTCGTCGGTTACCGCCGCTACGGTCATAACGAGATGGATGAGCCGATGAACACGAACCCGGTCCTCTATAAAGCGATCAAAGGCCACCAATCGGTCCGCCACGTCTACGCCGACGCACTCATCGCCGAGGGCGTCATGACGAAAGAGGACAAAGCGACGATTGAACAGTCGATTGAAGACCGACTCAAGTCGGCCCGTGACCTCGTCCCTTCAGAAGAAGAGGATTCGGACATCGTCATGCCGGAAGCCGTCTTCAAAGGGTTCCCGTCGGTCGAGACGGGTGTGAAACGAGACGTCTTGAAACAAATCAACGACGAGCTGCTCGAATGGCCGGAAGGGTTCGGCGTGTTCCACAAACTGCAAAAAGTGCTCGACCGTCGCCGTGAGGCGTTCGGGGAGAACGGAAAAGTCGATTGGGGCCATGCCGAGACACTCGCCTATGCGTCCATCATCTCGGACGGCACACCGGTCCGCTTGAGCGGTCAAGACTCGGAGCGTGGGACGTTCGCGCAGCGTAACATCATGTTGAACGATGCGGAGACCGGGAAGAAGTTCTCGCCATTGCATCATCTATCGACAGCGAACGCGTCGTTCTCGGTATTCAACAGCCCGCTCTCAGAAGGCTCGGTGCTCGGCTTCGAATACGGCTACAACGTCTTCGCCCAAGACACGCTCGTCTTGTGGGAAGCGCAATATGGCGACTTCGCCAACTCGGCGCAAGTCATGTTCGACCAGTTCATCTCGGCCGGACGGGCCAAATGGGGACAAAAGTCAGGTCTCGTCATGCTGTTGCCGCACGGGTACGAAGGTCAAGGGCCGGAGCACTCGAGCGCACGGATGGAGCGTTACTTGACGCTCGCCGGCGAGAAGAACTGGACGGTCGCGAACCTCTCGACCGCCGCGCAATACTTCCACATTTTACGCCGCCAAGCGTTGATGCTCGGCACCGAACAAGTTCGTCCGATGATTATCATGACGCCGAAGAGCCTGCTTCGTCATCCGCTTGCAGCCTCGTCGGTCGAAGAATTGACAGACGGAACTTTCCGTCCGATCGTCGAACAGCCAGGGTTAGGTGAACAGACGGACAAAGTCGAACGGCTCGTCTTCTGTTCCGGGAAGATGGCGATTGACCTTCAAGAAGCGACGATGAAGTCCGAGGAGTCGCTCGACTTCTTGCACATCATCCGCGTCGAAGAGATTTATCCGTTCCCGGTGCGTGAGATTCGTGACGTCATCAGCCGTTATCCGAACGCGAAAGAAATCGTCTGGGTACAAGAAGAACCGAAAAACATGGGGGCATGGACGTACATCGAGCCGCGCCTTGAAGCAGTCACATCGAACCGGTTGAACGTCCGTTATATCGGTCGTCGCCGCCGGTCAAGTCCGGCCGAAGGAAATCCGACAGCCCACAAACAAGAGCAAGCGCGCATCATCCATGACGCATTATCGCGTGACGTCGTCTCAAGTGCGGCGGGCACGAGCACATACCAAAAAGATCGTAAATAAGTTAAGGGGGAACTCATTGTGATCGAAATCAAAGTACCGGAGTTAGCAGAGTCCATTACGGAAGGAACGGTCGCCTCGTGGCTCAAACAGCCAGGCGACCACGTCGAAAAAGGGGAAGCCATCGTCGAACTCGAGACAGACAAAGTCAATATCGAAGTGCCGGCAGATGAAGCGGGCGTGTTAGAAGAACAACTTGCCGGAGAAGGCGACACGGTCCAAGTCGGACAAGTCATCGCCCGCCTCGGTTCAGGTTCAGGCGGCGGTACGGCGGTCGCGACGAAGACGAAGACAGAAGCACCTGCCGAGACGGCTCCAGCTCCGGCTGAGACGAAAGTCGAGGCGGTCGGGGAAGCGAAAAAAGTCGAACGACGTGAAGAGCACGTCGCGAGCCCGGGCAAAGGGCCAATCGCGACGCCGGCAGCGCGTAAGCTCGCCCGTGAGAAAGGCATCGACCTCACGGCGATTCAAACGAATGATCCGATGGGTCGCATCAACGTCCATGACGTGACGAGCCACGAATCGAAACCTGCGCCTGCGCCGAAGCAAGAAGCACCGAAAGCACCAGCGGCGGCACCACAACCGGCAGCGAGTGGGAAGGAAGAAGAGCGCATCAAGATGACGCGCCGTCGCCAGACAATCGCGAACCGCCTCGTCGAAGTGCAACAGACGGCGGCAATGCTGACGACGTTCAACGAGATTGACATGTCAGCCGTCATGGCGCTCCGCAAACGCCGTCAAGAGAAGTTCGTCAAAGACAACGACGTCAAACTCGGTTTCATGTCATTCTTCACGAAAGCGGCCGTCGCGGCCCTCAAACGGATGCCGTACTTGAACGCTGAGATTCAAGGAAACGAGATCGTCTTGAAGAAGTACTATGACATCGGCATCGCCGTGTCGGCACCAGACGGCCTCGTCGTCCCGGTCGTCCGTGAAGCGGACCGTAAAAACTTCGGGGAGATTGAGAAGGATATCCTTCACCTCGCCGACAAGGCCCGTAACAATAAGCTTGGGCTTAGTGACCTCACAGGCGGCACGTTCACGATCACGAACGGTGGCGTGTTCGGCTCGCTCTTGTCGACACCAATCTTGAACGGCCCACAAGTCGCCATCCTTGGGATGCACTCGATTCAACTCCGTCCGATCGCCATCGACGCGGACACGATGGAGAACCGCCCGATGATGTACGTGGCGCTCTCGTATGACCACCGCATCGTCGATGGGCGTGAGGCCGTGACGTTCCTCAAACACATCAAAGACATGATTGAAGACCCAGAGCAGTTGTTGTTCGAAGCGTAAGGGAATAACGCCTAAGGGAAGGATGCATCCAGAGCGATGCGTCCTTTTCTTATGCCATGAAAAAAGTGTGAGTCGATTTTTGTGGATTAGGATAGCGCTTTCGATATAATGGAGACGACATAAAGACATAGAGGTGAAGACAGTGAAACAAAATAAAGTATTGGTCCTCTTGACGCTCGTCGCCGTCGCATTAATTGCGATCGTCGTCGTGCTGTTGAACCGGCCGGCTGACCAAGCCGAGACGGCCGTGAAGGGAGAGCACGTGGCGACGACCGGACAGCCAACGATTGGGGTAGCGGATGCGCCGGTATCGGTCGTCGAGTTCGGGGATTATAAGTGTCCGTCGTGTAAGCAGTGGGGCGAGATGGTCTATCCAAAGTTAAAAGAAGACTACATCGACACGGGCAAGGTGAGCTTCAGCTACATAAACGTCCTCTTCCACGGGCAAGAGTCGATTTTAGCAGCACTCGCCTCGGAATCGGTATACGTTCAGGACCCGGATGCGTTCTGGGACTTCCATAAGGCGGTATATGACGCCCAACCCGCGAGTCAGCACCACGATGAGGCGTGGGTGACGGTCGAGCGTTTGACCGAGATTGCCGAAGCGACGACGTCGGTCGACATCGAGCAGCTCAAGACGGACTTGAGTGAGAACTCGAGCGTGCTCGAAAAAGTGAGCCACGATGACGGGCTCGTCAAAGAGAACGACGTGCGCCTCACGCCGACGATTATGATTAACGGGGTCGTCCTCGATAACCCGTTCGATTATGAGGCGATCACGCGATTGATTGAGAATGACTTATGATGAGATCGTTCTTTAATCGGTATGGGCTTTACGCAGCTTGGCTCGTCTCGCTGACAGCGACGCTTGGGAGCCTGTATTTCAGCGAGATTCGGGAGTTCGTCCCATGTGAACTTTGTTGGGTGCAACGCATCTTTATGTATCCGCTCACGTTCCTGCTCGGCATGGCCGTCTTCACGGACGACCGCGCCGTCAAAAAATATGTGTTGCCATTGGCGATTGTCGGCGGCTCGGTCTCGTTTTATCATTATCTGGTCCAAAAAGTACCGGGTTTTGCCGATATCAAACCGTGTGTCCAAGGGGTGCCGTGTAACGTGCAATACATCAACTGGTTCGGCTTCGTGACGATCCCGTTCCTCGCGTTGACAGCGTTCACGATCATCACGCTCCTGTTGCTTTTCGTAAAAAAACGTTAAGGAGTTGGCTAGATTGAAAAAAGGAATTCTCGTGGCATTCATGAGCCTGTTCGTCGTGCTCGCCGCCTGTAGTAACGAAATCGAAGACCCGCTCAACTGGGACATCGAATCGTTCGATTATATGAACCAAGAGGAAGAACAAGTGAGTCTTGCCGACTTAAATGGCAAAGTGTGGATGGCCGACTTCGTGTTCACGAGCTGTGAGACGGTCTGTCCGCCGATGACGTTCAATATGTCGAAGTTGAATGACGCACTCGTCGAGGAAGGGGTCGAGGACGTCCAATTCGTCTCGTTCAGCGTCGACCCGACCGTCGACACGCCGGAAAAAATCAAAGCGTTCATGGCGGACTATGACCTGGCAAACGCCGACTGGCAGTTCTTGACGGGCTATTCGCAAGAAGAGATTGAGACGTTCGCGCAAGAGAACTTCAAGGCGCTCGTCCGGAAACCGGAAGCAGGGACGCAAGTCGATCATGCGACGTGGTTCTATCTCGTCGACCAGGACGGGAAGATCGTAAAGGCGTATCCTGGATTCCAAGACGTGCCGTATGAAGACATTATCAACGATATTAAGATTTTGCAGAAGTCCTGATGCGTAAGCATCGGGACTTTTTTTTAAGACGAACGATTGACAGGTTGGTTCAGACTTGAAGCGCGAGAAGAGAATCTATCTAAACCAAAAACGGCATTAGCGAAAGTTCGGCACGTTTCGTGAATGAAGAATCATGCGCATTCCCTTTTTTCGTCGTATAATGAGACAAACATCATCATATGGGGAAGAGGATGAACGTGAAAAAGACGCTATTGTTTTCATTGATTGGCATGACCGCCGTGACAGGCACCGTGCTCACGCAGTATAAACCGCTCGGGCGAAAACCGAAGGCACTCGAGTCACCGCATCTGGTGAACGGCAAGTTCCGCAACTTGCTTGATACGCCGATGCGCTTCTCGACAGATGACATGATTTCGATGTCGCGAGATTATGTGAACGTGAACTCGCGACGCAAACCGAGCGAGCCGCTTCCGATTGTTCCAATCGATTTCAAGGAGAAGCTCGGTTCGAGCTTCACGCGCGTCTACTGGCTCGGCCATTCGGCGCTACTCGTTCAAATGGACGGGAAGACGATGCTCGTCGACCCGATGTTCGGCCGTAGCCCGTCGCCGCTCCCATTTGCGAAGAACGAGCGATTCAGTGAAGATTTGCCGTTCGAACTCGATGACTTACCGAACATCGATGTCGTCTTACTCACGCACGACCATTACGACCATTTGGATTACGCATCGATACAAGCGATTGAAGACCGGGTCGCGACGTTCATCGTCCCGCTCGGCGTTGGCAGTCACTTGAAGCGGTGGGGCATCGGGGCCGAACGCATCATCGAACGCGACTGGGGCGACACGTATGCGTTCGGGTCATGGACGTTCGTCTGTACGCCGGCCCGTCATTTCTCCGGTCGTTCGCTCACGGACCGCAACGCGACGCTTTGGGCGTCATGGGTCGTGATCGGTGAGACGGATCGTCTGTTCTTCAGCGGGGACGGCGGCTATGGCCCGCACTTCAAAGAGATTGGTGACGCATATGGCCCGTTCGATTTCGCCGCGCTCGAGTGTGGCCAATACGATGAACGCTGGCCGGACGTGCACATGCAGCCGCATGAGACGGCGCAGGCGTTTCATGACGTGCGAGCCGATAAAGTGCTCCCGATTCACTGGGGTGCGTTCACCTTATCGTTCCATGATTGGTTCGACCCAGCCGAGCAGATGGTCACGCTCTTACCGAAAGACGACGTCTTGACGCCGGTGATCGGCGAGCGCATCACGCTCGACGGACGGAACGACACGAAAACGTGGTGGCGTGACATGGAAGACGCAAACAAGCGGTGACCGACTCGGTCACCGCTTTTCTCACGAAGAGAGGCGTTCGGCCTCCTCTTTCTCGATGTGCAGTTCGTGTTTCCGTGTATAGACGAGGAACGCCCCCGTCATGAGGATCGAGCTAATCCCGAACAAGACGACCATGAGCTGTAGGCCAATCAAGTCGAGGAAGAAACCGGTGACGAGCAAGACGATTTGGAAGACGATCCGGTCGAGCATGTTGCGGAACGAGAAGAAGCGGCCGTGATAGTCTTTCGGCATCCGTGTCTGGAAAATTGTCACCGCCGTCGGGAAGAAACAGCCGACCGAGAAGCCGAACAAGACGAACGCCGCGATCGAGACGGCCGGGATGTCGGCGAAGTAGAGCATGAGTTGTGCGACCCCAATCAAGAACGAGAACGTGAACAAGATCGAGAACACCGAGAACTTTTCGCCGATCCGTTTGATGAGGAACGCCCCGGCCATGAAGGCGATCCCTTCCGCCGTGTAAATCCAGCCTTTAATCGCCGTCGAATCTTGCAGTTCACTGATGTTGATGACGAGCAAGTTGAACCCGCCGATGAAGAGGAGCGGGATGAGCGTCATGACGAGCGTCATGAAGATGACCGGGATTGACTTGATGATCGGGAAGACGTCCTTGAAGCCGCCGGACGACTTGTCGACTTTCTTCGCGGACGGGACGGCCGTCTCGTCAATCTTCAGGAACCATGTCGCCACAGCGAGGAGAAAATAGGCGACGAGCGAGAGTGCATACACGTCCCGGAGCGAGATGAGCGTGAGCAAAATCCCGGCGATGGCCGTCCCGATGACGCGCGACAGCGTCGACACGTTCATATGGATGCCGTTCAAGGCTAGCAGTTCTCGTTCTTTGACGATGAGCGGGATGGCCGCCTGAAGCGCCGGGAAGTAGAACGCGGCCGACCCTTGCAGGAAGACGAGGAAGACGACCATCCAGAGGACGCTGCCCGTCTCGATGGCGACGAACATGAACAGGACGCTGAGCGCCCGGACGACGCTTGAGATGAGCATGATTTTCTTTTTCGAGCCTTGATCGGTGAGTCGACCCGCGAGCGGCCCGATGGCGACCCCGGCGAGCAATCCACCGGCTAAGATGAGCGCCTTGACGAAATCAGACGGCACTTTCTCCTGCATGAACTCCAAGTTACCGATGATGCCGAGCCAAAGCCCGAGACCGGCGACGAACTCGCCGGTCAAGATGATCCAGACGTTGCGATTTTTCCACATATGGTTAAGTCCTCGATTCTTATTAGCTAATAATAATTATCCTTCAGAACGATTTAGAAAGCTACAAAAAAAGAGACGAGATTTCGAACTGACTGTATGAACATTTCAATTCGTAATACAATGTGTATAAAGGAGGCTAATCGTATGGGAATGATATCTGTACGACTCAATGAGGAGGATGAGCACGACTTAAAACTTTATAGTGAAGCGATAAGCGTGCACCAGAAGCATTCCGAGGCAATTTCATTTGATACGATGGTCAAGGACTTAAACAAGTAAATCGAATCTAAAAAAGCATTCGTCCAAATACAGGCGAATGCTTTGCTTTTGTTTGTTTTAGATCAGATATCACAGTTGTCGTCCGTGCACGTCGCACCGCCCGAAATCACTTGAAGCGTCGGTGCCGATTCGGCCCACGTCTTCTCGAGCACTTGCGTGAACGCCTCGGTCGGTTGCGCGCCAGAGACGCCGTATTTATTGTCGAAGACGAAGAACGGGACACCGGTGATGCCGAGGTCGCTCGCGCGCTTCTCTTCAGCGCGGACGTCATCCGTGTAGATGTCAGAGGCGAGCACATCTCTCACGGCATCCGCATCGAGTCCGACACTCGTGGCGATCTCGACGAGGACGTCGTGGTCGCCGATATGTTTCGCGTCGACGAAGTACGCCTTGAGGAGTGCTTCTGACAATGCCTTCTCTTTGCCGACCGTCTTCGCATAGTGCGTCAACCGGTGCGAGTCGAGCGTGCCCGTGACGACCATGTTGTCAAAGTCGTAGTCGAGCCCGACCGTGCGGGCCTGCGCGGCGACTTGTGCCGTCGTCGTTTTCGCCTGCTCGAGCGGCATGCTGTATTTCTTGGCGAGTACTTCATAAATCGAGCGTGAATCGGTCGTCGGGGCGTTCGGGTCGAGCTCAAAGCTCTTGAACTCCACCTCGACGTGGTCCGCGTGCGGGAACTGTTCGAGTGCTTCTTCTAAACGGCGCTTGCCGATATAACAGAACGGGCAGACATAATCTGACCAAACTTCAATTTTCATATTCAATCCCTCCTACAGTCAGTGTAGGATGTCTTGAATTCGAAGTAAATGAAACTGCTCAGCAAAAAAAGCCCTCGCAAGGAGGGCTTAGAAGACGTACCAGAACACGCAGACGAAGTGGGCGAAGCTGCCGAACAAGATGAACAAATGGAACACCTCGTGGAAGCCCCAACCGCGCCAGTTGACGAACTTTGGTTTGAATCCGTAGATGAGGCCACCGACCGTGTACATGACGCCACCGAGGACGAGCCAGAAAATGCCGGCGTTACCGATGACGCTATGGAGCGGGCCGATGAAGAACACCGATAGCCAGCCCATCCCGATATAAAGTGCCGTCGAGAGGAAGCGCGGCGCGTGGAACCAGACGAGCTTGAAGACGATGCCGAACAAGGCGAGGGCGTGTACGGTGCCAAACAATACCCAACGCGTCGGGCCTTCGAGTGCGAGCAACGTGAGTGGGGCATACGTCCCGGCAATCAACGCATAAATCATCGCATGATCGATTCTTCGGAAGAAGGCGATGACGTTCGGCGAGGCGATGATGCTGTGGTAAAGACCGGACGATAAGTATAAAAAGACGAGACTGATGCCGAATAAAATCGCCGCCATGATGGCGAGCGGCTCCCCGAGCATCGATGCTTTCACCGTCATCGCAATCAACGCGACGAATGCGAGCACGGCCCCGGCCAAATGGGTCAGTGCGTTAATCGGTTCCCGAAAAATCGAATTCATGTAAAACACTCCTTATCACATCATGTAGTATCCATAACTACATGATAAGCTGAACACATGAAAACAACAAGGTTTTTGTTTCGACAAACCGGGTTTATTCGTATACTGAAGGAGAGGTGATGTAGATGAAGCCGACCGATATCGTCCAGACGGAAGGGACGCTCCCGAAGCAGGTGCTCCCGACGATCGACTTGTATATGGACCAAGTCATCCAACTGTTCGAGCAACATTACGGCAAGATGAAGCGCAGTGACGACGAGACGATTTTGACGAAGACGATGATTAACAACTACGCCAAAGGCAAGCTGTTTCATCCCGTCAAAAATAAGAAGTACACGAACGAGCACTTGATGCTACTCAGCCTGATTTATGAGATGAAGGGCTTACTTTCAATCAACGATATCAAAGAGACGCTCCGGCCGCTGAATGAGTCGGACGAGGGCTTTTCACTCGAGGACTTCTATGACGCCTACCAAGTTCAGAAGGAGCAGAACATGCAGGCGTTCGAGACGCAGGCCGAGACGATGCTCGATAACGTCCTTTCAAAGGACAGTGACATCCAGCGCGCGCTCGCCATCGCCTCGGCCGTTCACATGAGCCACTTGTATCAAAGACTCGCCGAGCGATTGATTGACGAAGGCAAATGAAAACGTCCGCTAGAACCCAGGTCGGGAGTCTAGCGGACGTTTTCACGTCTGGCGCTCGCGTTCGACGCGCACACCTTTGTTGTAAAGCGTTACGAGGAGTAGTGGCGCTACGTAACTGATGGCGACGACGAAGACCACTGGCCAAACTGTATGTTGGTCATAAAAAAGGTTCGAGAACACATAACTGAGTGCTGCGACGATGACGACGTGGACGAGCGGATGAAGCTGTCTAACCAGCGCATTGAGCACACTGCTGATGAATACGGTCAAAATCGAAAGCATGAACAAGCCGAACAGAATCAACAGCCACATGAGGTCCATACGTCACCGCCTATTAGTTGTTAATATACTTCTCGAACACGTCACCGAAATCTTTTCGGTTCCACTCATGATAGTGACCTTGGAGCCAGTCGAAGCTCTGTTCGTTCAACTGTTTGAACGTCGACGCGACGTTCATATCGCCTTGACGAAGCCCGCTCAAAATCGACACCGAATGCGTGAGCGAGGCGTTGGCGTACTCCATCATCTTCCGGCCTTCGCGTTGTTTCTCGGCGATGGCGAGGAGCGATTTGTACAAGTCTTTCACATGCTCGATTTGTTTCTTGTTCACGTCAATCGAATACGGCTTGTCGCCGATGGTGAATTTGATCTCGACGTCCATGTCGACCGTGCCGGCCGTCTCGAACATGACGTTATTCAATGGGAAGTGGGCGTATGGATAGCGATACAAGACGCGTTTCGAACTCATCGCGCTCGTTCCGTCGAGGTGAATCATCGCCAAGTTCGTGAAGCAGTACTCGTCCGATTTCGACTTGATTAAGAAGTAAATCTTCTCGTTATCCTCATGGAGGACGTAATCGTCCGAATCCGCCTTATCGAAATCTTTCGGGTCGATGACTTCGCCGATATCGCTGAAGCCCGTCAAATCAGAAGCTAGTTTTTTGAACATGTCAAATCTCTCCTCAGTAGTGGATTTTGTGCATCTCGTTCGGGTCAGACCCGGTCCGCTCGTTTCGGTTGAGTCCGTCGATCGCGTGCATCTCTTCTTTCGTCAACGTGAAGTCGAACACCTCTATATTCTCACGAATTCGACTCGGTGTGACCGATTTCGGGATGACGGCGACGCCGTTTTGCAAGTGCCAGCGCAAGATGACTTGGGCCGGTGACTTGCCGTGTCTCGCCGCGATGTCCGTAATGACCGGGTCTGTGAGCGCCTCGCGGCCTTTCATGAGCGGGCTCCACGCTTGAATTTGAATGTCATAGCGTTGACAGAATGCAATCAATTCTTTTTGGGACAAGTATGGGTGAATCTCGACTTGGTTCACGGCCGGGACGATGGAGCACGACTGGATGATTTGCTCGAGGTGGCTGACCTCGAAGTTCGAGACGCCGATGGCCCGGACCTTGCCTTCCTCATACAGTTGCTCGAGCGCCTTATACGTCTCGACGAACTTGCCGAAGCGTGGCATCGGCCAATGAATCAGGAACAAGTCGACATAGTCGAGCCCGAGCCGGTCGAGGCTGTCCTCGAACGCTTGGAGCGCCTCGTCGAAGCCGTGGAACTCGTTCCACAGTTTCGTCGTCACGAATATCTCTTCGCGCGGGACGTTCGATTCCCGAATCGCGCGTCCGACGCTTTCCTCGTTCTGATAGATGGCGGCCGTGTCGATCAATCGGTAACCGGCGTCAAGCGCCGCTTTCACCGTATCGAACGTCACCGAGCCGTCTTCGACTTTGTACACGCCGAGCCCGAGCATCGGCATGTTGACATCATTGTTGAGCGTTGTCCATTCCATATTGATTCCCTCCCTATCACCTCTAACGTTACCGAAATTTGTTCGAAAGTGGAAGTGAAAGCTACAGTGTAATGCTTTCGCCATGCGCTTTAATCACGATTTGGTCACGTTCGAGTTTCGCGGCGGCGACGAGTCGCGCGTAAGGCTCTTCGACCGGCTCGTAGGATAAGACGAACGTATCCCAATGCATCGGGAAAAAGCGTTTCGCCCCGCTCTGTTTGAACATCGTCCACGCTTGTTCCGGCGTGCAATGTGCTTCTTGGAACGAGTCCGGCTGATAGGCGCCGATCGGGAAGAAGGCGAGGTCGATCGGCTCTTTGCTGGCGAGTCCGTTGAACGACTCGGTGTAAGCCGTATCGCCGGCGAACAGCATGCGGACGCCTTTATATTTCAGGACGTAACCGTTATAGCCCATATGTTTGTCCCACGGGAAGCGGTTGCCCCAATGGGCGACGGGAATGGCGTGCACGTGTAGCCCGCTTGCGAGCGTCAACTTGTCGTGCGGGTGCATCTCGATCGTCTGCAGACTCTTGTACTTGCGGAGCAATTTGCTCGTCCACGGGGCCGAGATGACGACCGTGTCCGGCGTGATGAGCCGCTTCAAACTTTTATGGTCGAAATGATCCATATGGGCGTGACTAAGTAAAATCACGTCGACAGGGCCGACTTCTTCAATGGAGAGGGCAGGCGCGGTATGTCGCTTCATCCCGATCGTGACGGGGCCAAGATGGACGCCGATTCGCTTCGAGAACACCGGATCGGTCAAAATCTTCAACCCATACCAATGGATGAGGACGGTCGAATGGCCAACCCACGTGGCGCTGACCGTCGTCTCATCAAATGAGGCGAGGTCCGGCTTGACCGATGGGACTTTATAAGCCGGTCGAGGCAATCTTCGTTTCAAACGTGTATAAAGGAACGTGCCGACGCTCGCGAGGACGGCGCTCGGGACGAGTAGGGTTCGTAGTCTCATGTCAGTCTCCTCATTCATTCTAAGATGGCTTCATCATACCGCTCAGACGCCGAACCTGCATCAGCCCAAAGCCGTAGAAACGATGGGAGATTGTGGGGGAGGTTGCGAATCCGCTTCCAATTTGGTACGGTGGACATAACTTAGGAAAGGAAGGTACACCGTGCCATGAAAAAGTCACACACACTCAACTGATGAAACAAGTCAGCACTGTTCGCACGAACAGTCACGGGTGAAGTGTGTCCAATTTCAGGCGACGGGGGTAACCCTTCTTTCCGCTTGACCGGAGATCTTCACACCACCGCTTGTCGCGGATGGTGTTTTTTGTTTCATCGCGTATCAGAACAATTTGCGAGGTGAGACATATGTTATCCATCAAACAAGTCCGGTTCGATTACGACCGGCAACCTTTATTTCAAAATGTTTCTTTTGACGTCGCGACTGGGGAGCACGCCGTCTTGTTCGGACAGAACGGGTCGGGGAAGACGACGTTATTCAACTTGATTGTCGGGGCGCTCACGCCAGAAGCCGGTTCAATTGAGCGGCACGGAACGCTTGGGGTCGTCGAACAGACGCTCGAAGAATCGGACGAGACGCTGCTCTCGTACGTCATGCGCGGCGACCATGTGCGTTTCTCTTTATATGAGGACGTCATGTCAGGTGAGGCGGAGCGTGTCATGCGAGCGTATGATAAGGCGTTAGAGACTGGGGCATATCGTCTCGAGGGGGAAGCGAAACACGCGCTCAAGCAACTCGGCCTTACTCATGAAGAGAGACGATTGTCCGAGTTGAGCGGTGGCGAACGGACGCGAGCCCAACTGGCACGACTGACATTGCAACAAGTCGACATCGTCTTGCTCGATGAACCGACGAACCATCTCGACGTCACGTCGATCGAATGGTTGACCGACTGGGTGCGCGAATTTCAAGGGACAGTACTCACCATCTCACACGACCGACAGTTCATCGAGGACGTGGCCGACGTCATCCTCGAGCTTGAGGAGGGGCGCGTCACGCGTTACCCGGGAAATTACACGACGTACACGACACAAAAACGCGACGAAGCGCGACGGGACGAGCGAGCCCATGCCCGCTATGTGGCAAGGAAGTCGGAGTTGCTCGACATGATTGCCCAATATAAGGGCTGGCACTTGAAAGCGAAAGCGACGGCGAGTGTCCGCAGCCCCGGTGCCCAAAAAGGCGCGGCAAACTTGGCCGTCAAGATGAAGGCACGCGTTCGAAAGCTCGAACAGCTCGAGGCGTCTCGTCCGAACCGACCGAAAGAAACGGCCCACGTGCACGTCCAATTCCACGCCGAACCGCTCGAAGCGAAGACATGGGTGACGTGTGAATCGGTCTCGTTCGGTTATGAGGATCCGTTGTTTACGGACGTTTCGTTTTCGATTGAGCGAAACGACCGCATCTCGATTGTCGGAGCAAACGGTTCGGGCAAGACGACGCTGTTAAAGCTCATCCTCGGCGAGCTCGAACCGGCGTCTGGAATGGTCAAACGCCATCCGCGCCTGAAGATCGGCTACTTCTCACAGACGCTCGAACGGCTCCCACAGGACGGGACGCTCCTCGAGGCGCTCCTCGCGGAGAGCGATTTGTCGGAGACCGAGGCGCGGACGTTGCTCGCGCACTTCTTGTTCCGACGCGACGAGGTGTATAAGCCGATGCGCGACGCGAGCATGGGGGAGAAATGCCGAATCGCTTTTCTCATCCTTTACTTCTCGGACGCGCAGCTGCTCGCCCTCGATGAACCGACGAACTATTTGGATGTCGCCACGCGGGAACAGATCGAGGCCGCACTCGAGCTGTATCCGGGCGGGCTCATCTTGATTTCACATGACCGGACGTTCCATCGGTTGACGAACCGGGTCATCGAGCTCGGGGTTGGCGTATTGATTCGGGACCGCGACCCGCGCCCGGCAGCGGACGTCGAGGCGACGCTTCGGACGATGGAAACGCTTCGGGATACCGAACAATTTTTTGTCGACGAGGCAGGAAACCTTTTACCGTTTGACGAATCCGAACAAAGGAAACGAAACGAGTAGGAGTGGAGCAGATGGTGAAGGAAGAAGTTCGGACGTCGCGGGCCGCGTCCCGGAAACGGAAGCGGTTATTGCGGACGCTGATGGCGCTTGTGTTGATGGCATCGCTCGTCGGCGTCATCGCCTTGGCGGCATTGATGGATTCAAAAGATACGAAGACGGCGTTACCGGAAACCGATGAGATCGCGACGGAGATGGTCGGTTCGGACTCGGAAGAGGAGCCGCTCGTCGAGGAAGCGAAGGATGTCGTCTACATCGGGGCACCATACACGAAAGTGTATGCCGACGACCGGGTGACCGTTGTCTATGAGGCCGACCTTGGGGACCGTTATGAGCGGCTCGAGACGGTGAGCGGGTTCGTCAAGCTGCAACTGAACGAGCGGTTGACGGGCTGGGTGACCGAGGAACGGGTGACGACGGAGACGTCGGCGGCGACCGATGAGGAAATCACTTCCGCGTGGCAAAGCGTCATGCCTGCCGCGTCCGCATCCACGCTCGAGCTTCTCGGGAAGGACCGTGAGTCGGTCCGAGCGGAGCTCGGTGCCCCGAAAGCCGTGCAGCGTGACCAAGTAAACGAGTATCACTTCTACGACGGCTTCTTCCTCATGATGCGCGACGGTAAAGTGAAGGCGATCGATTGGGACAAGCAACCGGTCGCATCGCCCGAGTTGAAGGCGTCGAGCGACCAAGCTTCCGGAAGCTGGTACGAAGGGGAGACGATGCAGTTGAAACTGTTCCCGTATAGTGGCATCATGCGCGTCCGGGTCGAACAGAAATAAGCGAGAGAGCGGAAAGGGATGCCTTTCCGCTCTCTTATTGGCTATACATTCAAATGAGCGTTTGATTGTATGGGGCAGGTGGAATATAATCAAGGAAGAGGAGGGGATATTATGGCTGGGCATGACAATCACGGGCACGATCATCATCACCATCATACGACGAATCAACGGGCGCTGTTTCTTGCGTTTCTGTTGATTGCGACGTTCATGGTCGTCGAGGTCGTCGGTGGGCTGTGGACGAACAGTCTCGCCTTGCTGTCGGACGCCGGGCATATGCTCGGTGACGCCGCGGCGCTCGGACTCAGTTTCCTCGCCGTCCGTTTCGGAGCGAGACGGGCGACGCCGGACCGAACGTTCGGCTATCGACGTTTCGAGATTTTAGCGGCGTTCGTGAACGGCTTGACGTTACTTGTCATCTCGATTTATATCATCATCGAGGCGTACAAGCGTCTCTTCGCACCACCGGAGATTATGAGTGAGGGCATGCTCGTTATCGCCATCGTCGGCTTGGTCGTGAACGTCCTTGCCGCGTGGATTTTGATGCGGGGGGAGCGAGACAACTTGAACGTGCGGAGTGCGCTGTTACACGTGTTCGGGGACCTGCTCGGTTCGGTCGGAGCCATCACGGCGGCCCTACTCATCCTCATTTTCGGTTGGACGCTCGCCGACTCCATCGCGAGCCTGTTTGTCGCCGTGCTCATCTTGATTAGCGGCTATCGCGTCACGCGGGACGCTGTCCACATCTTGATGGAAGGGGCGCCGCATGAAGTCGATGTTGTCGCGATGCAAAACGAGTTGTTGCGCGTCGATGGTGTGAACGAGATTCACGACTTGCACGTCTGGTCGATCACGTCGAACGAATACGCAGTGACGTGCCATGTGTTGATTGATGAGACGACGGACGATCAGGCCGTGCTCCATGACGTGACGAATCGAATCAACCGGTTCGGTGCATTCGAACGCTCGACCGTCCAAATCGAGCGGGCACCCGCCTGCTGTAAAGAACGAACCATCTGGTAAAAAAACGCGGTCCCCAGTAAAAT